>JADFYA010000272.1 GCA_015233285.1 Deltaproteobacteria bacterium
GATTTGCCGAGTCTTAAGGAAATTGAGGCCATGTCCTCAGCCACGGATGACCGGCAAATAACCTTGCCTTTAACCCTGGATAAAAAGACCGAGGGCCAGCGTCAGATGGAAAATTTACTGGCCCGTCTGGAAGAAAATGCGCCGGAATTATACCAAATCCAATCAGCAGACAGAGAGACAACCGGAGAAGACCCCCAATAGGACCAGTCCGGGAAGGCCGAAGCCGGCTCCATCGTCTCACATCCCCGCCAAGAATCGACCATCTCAGCCGACATCCCCAACCCAGGCCGCGGCGGCGAGATATAACCAACGTCCCGAACCCTGGAACCGTGAGACGACATCTTCCCGGCCGAGAACGCGAACTGCACCCGGCGAGGTCAGACCCCGGTCCAATTCCGACCGCACTTGGCCCCAGTCCGGTTCCGGAGCGGATAGACCCCAGTCCGGTTCGGGGAGATATAACCAACGCCCCGGAGCCGATAGACCCCAGGCTGACCACGGATCAGACAGACGACCGGCCGCGGCATCAAGATATAGACCGGCTTCCGACCCCTCCTCCCGGGAAACATCATCTTCCCGGCCGAGAACTCGATCTGGACCCGGCGAATCCCGGCCCCGTTCAAGCTCCGACCGTAGTTGGCGCCAGGCTGGTCCCGGAGCTGGCCCGCAACGGCTGCAAAAATTGATCGCCAACGCCGGCGTGGCCTCCCGGCGCAAGGCAGAGACATTCATTTTAGCCGGCCGGGTGACCGTGAATAATCAAATCACCACGACCCTGGGTGTCAAAGCGGACCCGACCAGGGATACCATTCTATTAGATGGAGTACCGTTAGCCGGTCCCGGAGCGCCGGTGATATTAAAAATGAATAAGCCCATTAACGTGGTCACAACCTTAGATGATCCCCAGGGGCGGCCGACTGTGGCGGATTTGGTAGCGGATTTCGGCCGGAGAGTCTATCCCGTCGGCCGGCTGGACTTTGACACTGAAGGATTGCTCCTGTTGACCAATGACGGAGAATTGGCCCACCGGATTCAGCATCCCTCGTTTCAGGCGCCGAAGGTCTATAAGGTCAAGGTCGAAGGCCGGGTCGGTGACGAAACCCTGGACCGGCTCCGTCAGGGGGTGGAGATTGACGGACGGATGACCGCGCCCGCGCTGGTGGACCTTTTGAAAGTCTACCAGGACCGAAGCTGGCTGGAAATCACTTTGATCGAAGGCCGCAACCATCAGATAAAACTGATGTGCGAATTGGTGGGCCATCCCACTTTGCGGATCAAACGGACGTCCGTTGGGCCGATCAAGCTGGGCTCGCTTAAGCCCGGCCAGTATCAACGGTTGACTTTTGCGGAGACGGTCGGTCTTAAGAAACTGGTTGGACTGGTCACGCGAGACCGGGATTCGGGGCCGGCCCCGCGGCACCATCGATCCTAGCCGGCGGCCTGCTGCGGAGCATCAAATTCGGCCGGATAATAATGACGACACAGGCTCTTTCAACTGGATCTGCGTCCTGCTGGATCCTGAACTGGAACACATTAGGGACTGGCTTAAGATTAACCGGAAAGGGCCGAAGCTTAATGAACTCCCGGCCAATATCAGGCAGAAACGACAGATCTAAACAATATATAAGAATAAACGCCGGGAACAGAGTTCGTCTTCCCTTGAGGCGTCGTCCATTTGAAGCAAACCACCACATCGGGGCCGGGATTCATTCCGGCCTTTCTAATACCCCAACACGGTATGAACCCAAGGCGGTTAGAATGATAGAAGATGGTTTTGACATTCCCTTCGTCGCAGACCTGGCATTGCGTGAAAAGCAGATTCAGCAAAACTACCGTCCCATAATTTCAGTACACAAATGGTTCGCTCGACGTCCCGGCACACTCTTCCGCTCTCTTCTTCTGGCCGAATTTGTAGATAAGCCCCTAAAAGAGGCTTTTTTTATGGCCAACAACTTGAGCGGCAAACGAATTGCAGATCCATTTATGGGCGGCGGTACTCCTCTTATAGAAGCCAACCGCATGGGATGTGACGTCATCGGTTATGACATTAACCCCATGGCCTACTGGATTGTGAAGCAGGAAATAGAGCCCCTCGACTTAAACGCCTATGAAACGGCTGCACAACTATGCCGTCAGTATCTGGAAAACGAAATTGGGCATCTCTATAGAACGCGATGTTCGATTTGTGGGACCGATCAGGCAAATGTCAAATACTTCTTGTGGGTCAAATACCTTTCTTGCGTCAAATGTGGTGAGCGGATAGACTTGTTTCCCGGTTACCTACTGGCAGGCAACGTCAGACACCCCAAGAATGTCTTTGTGTGCCCGCAGTGCGGTGAACTTAGTCAAACTGAAGACAGAAGCAACCCCGGGCTGTGTGGATTCTGTCGTTCAGCATTGGCCGTTGAGGGACCTGCTAAGAAAGGCCAATGTAAATGTAACCATTGCGGAACAATTAACCGATTTCCGCGAGCCGAGACCGGTCCACCAAATCACCGCCTGTTTGCTATAGAATACTACTGTACTAATTGTAACCACACTTGCAAGGGGCGTTTTTTCAAGAAACCTGACCAGGATGATCTCGAGAATGTAGACTCGGCTGTATCCAGATGGTCAATAGAGCAGACACGGTTTGTTCCCGACGATGTCATCCCTTCAGGGGATGAAACCGACCGCCTTCATCGCTGGGTTTACCATTATTACCGGGAGATGTTTAACGCCCGGCAGCTTCTTGGGTTGGAGCTTTCAGCTCGGGTTGTGGCCTCAAACGAGGATGAACGATTGAAAGGGGCTCTGGCCACAAACCTCTCAGACTTGCTTCGCTATCAGAACATGCTTTGTCGATATGATAATATTTCATTGAAATCACTTGATATTTTTTCAATCCACGGATTTCCTGTAGGGTTAATTCAATGTGAATCAAATATTCTGGGAACAATTGATCCCGGCAAAGGCGTATGTGTCGGAAGTGGTGGATGGGCAAATATTATCGAAAAATTTTTTAAGGCTAAATCCTATTGCGACGCTCCATTCGAGGTCCGGTATCGAGGTAAAAAAAAGGAGATTGTTACGATTTGCGGAGAGTGGATCGGCGATTATCTAAATGGAAAGGATGATAAACAGCGTGAAGTCATGCTGCGTTGTGGTGATGCAGCGACCGCGGAATTTCCACCGGAGTCCCTTGACGCCGTCTTCACAGACCCGCCATATTTCGGGAATGTCCAGTATGCGGAATTAATGGATTTTTGTTATGTTTGGCTGCGGCGGTTGATCGGTCAATCTTCCCATGAGTTCGCGGCACCCTCCACTAGAAGAAGTGAAGAACTTACTGGTAACGACAATATGGGCCGGGGAATAATCCATTTTACAGATGGGTTGTCTGCCGTGTTTCAACGAATGGCCGAGGCTTTGAAGCCGGGAGCGCCGCTGGCCTTTACTTACCATCATAATGACATTAAAGCCTACCATTCTGTGGCTGTAGCCATACTAGACGCCGGATTGACCTGCTCTGCGTCGATCCCTTGCCCTGCGGAGATGGGAGGGTCGATTCACATTAACGGCACCGGTTCCTCGATTTTGGACACCGTGTTTGTTTGCCGATCAAAGGGTAAATTTTCAAGTGAATTGCTGCCGGAAACACCGGCAGGCGTAGCGACACTAGTCAATAAAGATATCGAAAAACTTGTTAAAGGAAACGTAAAACCCACTTCCGGTGACATAAGGTGCATCACGTATGGGCACTTGATTCGGCTCGTTATCTGGCATTTGCGAAAAAGCTGGAATAATACGGAGTCGACTGAAAGACGTATTGCCAGGGTGACTGAATGGTTATTCCATTTTGGCAATTGGCCGGAAATTGAAAAACACCTGGGCGGCGTGGACAAACCAAGAAGGCCCAACCTTCCCCTTTTCGAGCAAGGGTGCCATCAAACATTGAGAAACAAGTATGCCGAAGTATCCTTTTGAAGTAGCCATTGAGGACATCTCCAGGACCCCGGAACCTTACGTGGATGCCGTGTTCTCATGCCTGGAGTCTGAATTCCTAATAATGCCCAGAGGAACTGGATTTGTCGATTATTCGGTCTTTGAAAATGGATATGAAGCATTGAAGGTGGCAACTTCCGGCTTCACCGCCTTTGAAGTTGAGCGAATATACTTCGTGGTGACCTCCGAGCCGATTTCTCTTATTGTTTTAAGGATGATGCTGGGATTTACGCCTCCCGAATGGGGATATATAACGAGCCAGAGATCAGGGGTCGAGGTCTCACAAGGGTTTGTGCGTAGCCTCGATCGAAAGATACGTATGGCTCCTGAATCACCTCTTAGCCTCAACGGGGTTACGAAAGTCCGGCTTAATGCACTCATCAAAACGGCTTGCGATTTGATTACGGAAGGCGCACCACAAGTACCGGAAGACAAACTTCATCGCCTTGACAAAGCCGACACAAGGAATGGATTTAATAGCTTAAGAAATCTTGCCGGCATGGGAGCGCCCTATGCCATGCTCTTATACGAGCGGTTTCTCGGAAGGCCATTCGCAGGACACCGTGATTCGGTCAGTGAACTGGTCGGGGATATCCTGGAATCCGCGATTGAGAACATATTGGGCGAGGCCGGGATCAGCTATCGTAAAACCAAGAGGGCGGAGCGCGTTGAAGGCTTTGACCAGACGCCGGATTTCATCATTCCGAGTGAATTCAACCCTCAGATTATCATTGAGGCAAAAATTACGGAGGATGATGGCACGGCGAGGGATAAAGTAACCCGAATCCAGCATCTCGGCGAACTGAGCCTGGCTGGTCGGTCCTGGGATAATCCAAAATATGAGGTTGTTGCATGTGTAGGTGGGCGTGGCTTCGGTGTGCGCCGCGAAGACATGAAGAAGATGATTCTGGCTACAAGAGGAAAGGTTTTTACGATCAAGACCCTCGACCGATTGGTGGAATGCACTCGGTTAATGGAATTTCGGGCCAGATAGCCTTTTGACCGGGTTGATTTTTCAGTTGTGTTCTGAACATTATTCTGATATTATTCAAACCCTTTAGCAAATTCGAGGATTGCTCGACTTTATTGACGCCCGAAATTGGTATCTCACATTTCGCGGCAGGCTGTTCAAAAAACGCGACAAAGAAGACGCCGGGAGGACGCACGGATTTCTTGGGGTTCTCTTTAAACCTTTGCATCCTCATATGTTG
>JADFYA010000273.1 GCA_015233285.1 Deltaproteobacteria bacterium
CGAGAGAACGGCAGCAGCAGAGACTTCGACTAAGTAAGCCCGATTATATTTGGACCGCGGTTCTCGGAGCGACTGGATATCGATTTCAAATGAGTAACACCGCTGGGATCAAAATTGACCAACTGTATTCTGCGGCAGTGGCACACTGCCCCTCAGGAACGGGAACATGTTCGGTCACCCCAAATTTCCCGCTTACTCCAGACAATTACAAATGGTCTGTGCAAGCCGCCAACGGTCAATCCTCCAGTCCCTGGAGTGAGGAAACGGTTTTCTCGTTTTACGCCGCGGCTAAATTGGTCAAGAAACGCTTTGGCTTTCATATGGTCCCGGTGGAACTACATCTTACGGCCGGAAATGCCTCAATCGCATCTGATCATCCCATGCAGAAGCCCATCCTGTGGCCCGTTCGCCGGCCGGGTGGGCCGCTGACCTGGCTGAACCTGGCCCGTTACGAGTCGTCGGGACAACTAATGGGTGTCACCGCCCGTTCCCAGGTGGTCACCATCACCTTTCCCGGGACGGCGGATTTTATCCGATGCGCCCAACTGGGCTCCTGGTTGGTGGCCAATATCTATACGGATTGGTGGGTGGATGACTCCCTCCGGCCTCATCTGAAGGAATTCATTGATCAGGCTGCCGCGGCGGGTTTAAAACTCATTGTGCGCACGGAGGATACCACTCGCTATAGCAGTAGTCCTCAGGCCCAACCAACAGATGAAACCTGGTTCCAAGGCAGGTGGACGTCTTATGTGACCCAGATGGCCCAATATGGAGCCGGGAAAGTCTGGGGTTATCAGATTTGGAACGAAGCCTGGAATCCTTCTGATTATGTCCTCGGCCCAACCGGGGCCATGATCACGAGTGATGAGTACGTCCGTAACTTGAGCCGGACGCGTGACTTAATCAAGAATATCGATCCCAACGCGGCAGTGATCATGGTGGGATTGACCAGTATAATTGAGCCGGAACATTTTGCCATTGCCCTAGACTTACTCGGAAAAGGAGTGGAACAAGTCTCAGACTATTTCAATTTTCATTATTACCCAAAGGAAATAGATGTGGGTGACTTCCTGAGAATCTATCCGGTCAGCACATTTTCGATTAAACCCTGGATGATTACCGAATGTAACAATTTTTTTGTATCGGCCGATTCAGCCACCAAGTGGCAGTCGATCAGTGATATCTGGACGGCAGTTGACGGGTGGGGCAAAACTCCGCAAGCTCTGATGGCTTTTCTGTGGAATTCTTCTTATGGGCTGGAGGGCTGGGCGATTAAGGGGACGCCTTTGGAAAATATAATTGCCACGGAGGTCACGGATTAGAATTTCAAAACGAAATGGTTCCGGTAGTTTAAATTTTTGTGTTCCAGTCCTTCACCTTTTTAGCGAGCTTGGGAATGAAGAAGGAAAAGACAAAAAGTCCCAAAGAGAATAAAATTTTCCAACTGAGTAAACGCCCCCACTGGCCGTTCACCCAAATGTCTCTCACCGTGCCGATAAAGAAGGTAAAGATAAATGTTCCGACGATGATGCCCAATCCTGTGCCGAAAAAATAATCCCAAAATCGGACTTTAGTCAGACCCATGCCGAAATTCATCGGGGTAAACGGAAAATAGACCAGGCGCAAATAAAGGACGGTGGCGAATCCGTTGCGTCCAATAGCGTCGTCATATTTCTTAAGCTTATCGCTGATGAGCGTTGAAGCAAAATCCCGGCCAAGATAACGTCCGATAAAAAAGGCCAGGCTGGACCCGAACATGGCCCCCAGCCAGACGTATAGGAATCCGAAGTAAGGACCGAAAATAGCCGCGCCCAAGGCTGTTAGAAATGTTCCGGGCAGGAAGAGGCAAACCCCGACAGCGTATAGAAATATATAAGCCAGAGGCGCCCAGGCCCCGGCAGTCTTGAGGAAGAGGCCGAGTCGGTCGGCCGTAAGAGTCTCTCTGACCGGGGTGAAACGCACCAGGGCCACGGCCGTGACGATAAAGATACCCAACCCGGCCGCTTTGATCACCGCTTTCTTCCGGTTGTTTTTAGCATCCATGGAGTTACCTGTGATTTCATCCAGAGTTGCACTTGGCAGATCTTCATCGGCCAAACCAGGCCACGAGATAACCGTTAACCTTTAAGAATCCGGCCCAGTATTCCTTTTTTCCGAGGTTCAGGTCCGGGCAGGCCAAGTTGGCGACAAATGACCGCTTCCACCTTATCTTGTGTCGTGTTTGAACCTTCAACCACAATCTCCTCGCCGACCATGACGGCCGGAGCAGTTGGAAGATCGAGTTCAAAGTACTCGTCGGTCTGGTATTCAGCGATGGGTTTGGAGGTTACCTCGATTTCAATGTCTTTGTATTTTCCGCCCAACCTGGGCATCATGTCCAGAAAGTTCTTTCACGGCTTGCCGTTGGGTTCATTTAGAAAAAATCTCACCTTCAACATGACTTCTCTCCTTTGCTGTTCTTATCCACCGTTTTTTTTGACTTCTGCCATCCGGCCCAGGAACTGATCGGGTGGGATATAATCCACCAGACGCAGTTTCTGCCTCTCCTTTCCATTTGAGTTCAGGAATACAATGGTTGGAACGCCTTTGACGCCATATTCTTGCAGCAATCGTTCGTTAAGCGGGTTGCCACCCTTGGTCACATCCACCTTGATCATGACAAAATCACTCTCTGCCTGTTTGACGACCGAGGCGTCGTGAAACGTAACCTCTTCGAGTTCCCGGCAAGGAGTGCACCAGGTGGCGTAGAAATCGATAATGATCGGCTTTTTCAGTTGATCAGCCTCCTTCATGGTGTTATCTGTATAGGGCTTCCAGGTAACGCCAGGGCCTTGTATCGCCCACGACGTGATCAGAAACGTGGCCAGGACCAGACATGATACGCCGACTCCGCCTTTAAGCCAGGGGAACATCCGGAAGTTGCCCTTGTTTTTGTCGATCCAACCCAGGTGCAGCCCGGCGGCCAGAGCGACCAGGGAAAGCATAACGGTTCCCCAATGGCCGGGGAGAACAGGACTGATGAAGTGCACCGCCATCCCCACCAGGACCCAGCCCATAAGCGATCTTACCCAGATCATCCATCCACCCGAGCGGGGGAGTCTTTCCAGTTGCCCTGAAAACATGGCAAGGAGGAAAAGGGGGAGGCCCAAACCCAGACTCAAGGTAAAGAAGATGATAAATCCCAACCAGGGGCTTCCCATGCTTGCTACCCAGGTGAGAAGCCCCAGCACGAAGGGACCAATGCAGGGAGCAGCGACCACCCCCAGAGTCAATCCCATGAAGAGGCTACCGGAGTAGCCCGTGTAGGATTTTGCGGCTGCTTGGGTCAGGCCGCTGGGAGGACGCATCTCCCACAGCCCGAAGAGGCTGGTTGCAAAAGAGATTAGAACCGCCGCCACGCCGATAAGGACGATGGGATTTTGGAGCATTGCTCCCATCAGGCCGCCGGTCAGGGAAGCAACTACCCCGAGCACGGAGTTGGTGATGGCCAGGCCGAACATGTAGCACAGACCGTGTGCGACAAGCTTTCCCCGGCCCTCCCTTCCTTTTGCGGCCTGGCCGCCAAAGTAGGAAACGGTAATGGGGATCAGGGGGTAGACACACGGAGTGAGGTTTAAAGCCATGCCGCCTGCGAAGATGCCCAGGAGGGTCCAGATCATGGCCCAACCGTAAAGCGGCCCTGGTGCTTTTGATTCTTCACTGGTTTGAGCTAGACCGGCCGGGGCGCTCGCAATGGGCATCCCTCTCCCTTGCCATTCAGGATAGCCATACGGGTCACGATAGACATTTTTATAGCCGAGTGCTACGGCCACACGGGCCGCCGAGTCACTGCGGACTCATGTAAGGCCCGCTCAGTAGAAGATGATGGTTCGATCCTTATCGGACCCCAGGAAGCTTTCAAGCGCCGAAGCCTTTCGCCATCTTGACCATGAGGTCGGCTCAATGGGAAAGTTCACCGCACCCTTCAGATGTCCTGTGCGGTATTCCCATTCCTGGCGTGTATCCACCAGCAGAAGGTGCTTGGCATCCTTCTGATAGCGTTCTGCAAGCTCTTCGGTGGTGATGATCTTGTAGCCTCCGTTTCTCCCTTCGGCCAAAACATCATCCCAGGTAGCCAGTTTAGGAGTAACGGCACGATTGGCGAACCAGAGGGCTCCAACCGTGAGCAGTACCGCCGCCAAGGCTAGGAAAGTCGTTCTCTTAGGGTGCATAATCAGTCCTTTCGATGCAGACCGCAATCTGGTCAAGCGTTAAATCTTCCCCTCCCGCTTCAGCTTGGAGATGATAAAATAGGCGCCCCGTTGGGATAGTCCCAGGCCGCGGGCCATCTGATCACCATCCACCAGGCCGTGCTTTTCGACAAACGCAACGACTTCTTCTTCCAGTTCATCGAACCAGTCGTCAAATAGGACCAGCAGCTCCGGGTCGGTGATGGCCATGAGCTGTTTTGATTGAGCCACCTTCTCCACCAATGTCTGACACATGTCCGTTGGGTCGACACCTTCGCCCATGCATTCGGCCAGTCAGAGCTGGACCAGACCGGCCACCTTATCGCCGCTGGATTCTCCAACCAGGCTGGTGATAAAATGTGTCCGGTCTTCTTCGTCTAAGAGGGAAAAAAGTCTTTTCAAGGCCACGGCCATCTCGGCCACCGCCTCCTTAGGATCCATCAGATCGATTATCTTTAGAATCTCGCCCATGTGGTTTTGATCACCTCCAAGCTAAAAGGTTTTCCGGTCAGTCAACAAATCTGTGGCCAGCCAGCCCAACATCCGAATGACCTCCAAGATTCTGGGATCAGCCAGTTCGTAATAAATGAAGGGGCCGCTCCGTTCGACCCTAACCAGAAGAGAGCGTTTTAATTCCTTCAGATGGTGAGAAACAAGCGGTTGCGACAGGTTCAATTCTTCCACAATGCGGCTGACGGACTTCCGGCCCTGGCTGACACAATCAATTATCCTCAGGCGATTTTCGTCTGACAGGCTCTTGGCTAGGAAAGCCACCGTCTGGAAGTGTTCGTCCGGCAATGCTGCGTTCTCCTGGTTTAGATTATCCCAATGTCATTGACTTAAGCCGACGAACAATCGTGCCAACTTTTTTAAAATAGACCATTCCGAATAAGCCCCAACGGGGCGCTCTATGTTAGCCCAGGGCAACGCCCTGGGAAATACGGCAGGTTACG
>JADFYA010000274.1 GCA_015233285.1 Deltaproteobacteria bacterium
TATTTCCCAGGGCGTTGCCCTGGGCTAACCTAGAGCGCCCCGTTGGGGCTCATTCGGAATGGTCTATTTTAAAAAAGTTGGCACGATTGTTCGAACGCTTAAGTCAATGACATTGGGTTCCAAGTTACGGGTTACAGGTTACGGGTTGCGTTGAACAACTGATAGGTTTTACTGAACATCGCTGGTGGATTTGATCCAGTCTCGGGTTAGGGCAATCCCCTGGTCCAGGGAGACTTGAGGCCGCCAGCCCAGCAGCTTTTCCGCTTTTCCATAGTCGCAGAGGAGCTTCATAATCTCACTTTGGGGATGGATATGGGCCAAGTGCCGGACAGGTACCCGACCTTCGGCAATCATCTCGGCCAGATGATTGATGGTCACGTCATACCCGGAACCGGCATTGATGACCTCACCTACGGCTCTCTCCTGAAAGGCGCAACTCAGCACGAAATCAGCACAATCAGTCGCATACATCAAGTCTCGGGTTTGTTCGCCGGCCCCGTAAATCATTAACGGCCGGCTGGCCAGCCGGTTATTGACAAAAATAGCCACCACTCCACCTTCGCCGCTGCTTTTTTGAAAAGGCCCGTAGGTATTGAACGGCCGAATCACCGTCACCGGCAATCCATAGGCATAATAATATGATAGAGCCAGATTTTCTCCAGACAACTTGCTTCCGGCATAGGGCGAAGCCGGCTTAACCGGATGAGTCTCAGTGATTCCGCCGGCGTCAAGACAACGATCATAGACCATACAGGTGGACATGAAGACCATTCTGGTCCCGGCGCCGCGGCATTCTTCCAAAACGTTGAAGGTCCCCGTCACGTCATTTTCAAAGGTGGTCCGAGGATCATCGATACTGTCCTGGACATTGATACTGGCCGCCAGGTGCAGGCACAGGTCAAACCGTGTCTTAAACAACCGGCTTAACAGCCCCCGGTCCTTGATATCACCGGCCACCACTTCGGTCAGGCCGTCAACCCCTGCCAGCTCTTTTAAGTTTGCTTCCCGCCCGTTTGAGAAGTTGTCCAAAATAATCAGATTCAGCCTGCTTGCTTGATCCGGTGTCACGCCTGCCGGAAGGAACCGCCCGGCCCTGATATCCAGCAGCCTCTTGGCCACCCAGCGGCCAATAAACCCGGCCCCACCGGTCAACAACACATTCATCCCTTCCCCCGTTTGTTTCTGCCTGGACTTAAAGCCCGGCCCCACATTGATTTTTTGATGCCGGTCCAGCGTTACCAGACAGTTTCATAATTCACGTCAATGAAACCTTCAGACTCAAGAATCTTCTTTATTTCCTCTTTAGACAAGGCCGGATAGTCTTCCGAGGTATACCTCTTGATCTCTATGGGCACGGCCCCAGGGTAAAGCCCACGCACATCCAGATCCAGATATTCCTTCAGGATGGACGGCGTAATGAACAAATCATCGGTCTCCAGGGCATCGACGGCATCATATTCAGTCAACAGCTCTTCATACATCTTTTCGCCCGGCCGAAGCCCCACTTCTCGAATGACCATCTCTTCCGGCTTGTACCCATACTTGGGCGCCAAACCCTCGATCAGCACCGCCACCAGGTCCTCCAGATGAAGCGTGGGCATCTTTAAGGTAAAGACCTCGCCTCCTTTACACAGCAAGGTGGCCTTAAAGACCAGGTAAACGGCCTGACCCAGACTCATCATAAACCGGGTCATGCGCGGATTGGTCACGGTGACCGGTCCTCCCCGCTTTATCTGGTCCCGAAATAGGGGGATGACCGAACCGCGCGAGCCCATCACATTGCCGAAACGAATAGTGGTGAACACGGTCTCCCGTTTGCCCCTGTAATAATTAGCGGCGGAAATAATCCGCTCCGCCAAAAGCTTGGTCGCACCCATGGTGTTGGTCGGGGCCGCGGCCTTGTCCGTCCCGGTAAAAACAACCTTTTTAACATTGCACTTCAGGGCCGCGGCGATCACATTTTGAGTCCCGATGACGTTGGTCCGAACGGCCTCAAAGGGGTTGTACTCGCAGGCCGGGACATGTTTCATGGCCGCGCAGTGAAATACGATATCAATATCCTCCATAGCATAGTTCAGCCGTGGTTTATCCCGGACGTCGCCAATGAGCATCCGAACCTTGGGGTGGTGGTTCAAACGCTCAAACATATCAAATTGCTTGCTCTCATCCCGGCTGAATACCCTGACGGCCCGCGGTTCATATTTCAACATTTCGGAGACCAGCTTCGACCCGACCGTGCCCGTCCCTCCGGTGACCAGGATATCCTTGTCCTTGAATAATCCGACCAGCTCGTCATCCATAATTATCAAGCTCCTTTAAAAAAAAATGAGTCTCAGCCTCATCAAAGCCATATCGGCGGAGTCTAAGTATCTATCATGACCGGTTCGACCTGGTTATTATAGCACACTTTTTATGGTTTACCACCCAAAATTACAACGAATTTACTTGACCGGCGGGTAAACGCCGACAAATGGTATCCGGCCCGCCCCGGCCGACCTGGTAAAAAACATGGCCCAGGGACGTGAACAACGACAGGGCGCTAAGATTTTCGGTGAGATAGTCACAATCAATATTACCTGTTCAACAGCCACATTAACCCGGTAAAAATATCCATCTTGACTTTTCGGCCACCTGGTACTATACAGAACATATTGAAATGGCAACGAATCAAGATTTTGCCCGATCATCCCATATAATGACCTAACCTGGCAAGATGCCCGATAAATAACCTTTTGCGCCATTCCCCGGGGCCGGGCCGAACCTGTCTCCGCGGTAACCCGGCCGCCTATACTTTTTTGAGGAAACCGAGTCATGTCAATAGTTGCTTTAGATGAACCGGGAAGAACCGAATTATTGATGGGCAATGAGGCCATCGCCCGGGGGGCCGTTGAGGCCGGAGTAAGCTTCTGCGCCGGTTATCCCGGTAATCCGTCTTCGGAGATCATGGAGACCCTGGCTGAAACAGCTAAACAGGCCGGACACTACGCCGAATGGTCGGTCAACGAGAAGGTGGCCCTGGAAGCAGCCGCTGCAGCCTCATTTGCCGGAGTCCGGGCCATCTCCTCCATGAAACAAAACGGCGTCAATGTGGTGTCTGATTTCCTCACCAACCTGTCTCTGTCTGGAACCAAGGGCGGCCTGGTCCTGGTGACTTGTGACGATCCTTCCGGTATTTCCAGCACCAACGAAGAGGACGCCCGGTTCATCGGCCGGGTGGGTTTTGTCCCGGTCTTGGAGCCTTCTACTCCCCAGGATGCCCTGGAGATAACCAAATTCGCCTTTGACCTGTCCGAGGACCTGAAATCCCTGGTGGTCGTCCGAAGCCTGACCAGGGTGTCCCATACCAGGGGCCTCGTCCGGTTCGGAGAAATAAAAAAGAACAAACCGATTCCCCGGTTCGACACCACCTTCTCTTTCCACACCTTTCCGGTCTCGCTCAAACACCAGATCATGCGTGAAAAGCTGGCCCGAGCCGCGGAACTATTTGAATACTCGCCCTTTAATCAATACTTCGGACCGGATCAACCCGAGGTGCTGATCATCGTCTGCGGAGTCAGCGCCCTCTATGGAAAAGAAGCCATCTCACTCATGGGACTCCAAGATCGAGTCGGGCTGCTCAAGATCGGGACCACCTGGCCGCTGCCGCCAAAATTAATCACGGCCCATTTGCGTACCACTGACAAGATTCTATTCCTCGAAGAGGTGGACCCTTATCTAGAGACCAGCGTCAAGGCCATGGCCGCCCAACTGGGCCCGGATTTAGGCCTTAAGCACTTCTACGGAAAAGAGAGCGGCCACATTCCGGCTGTCGGTGAACTATCGTCCGACCTGGTGGCGGAGGCCCTGCACCGGATTATGGGCGTACCTTTGCCGGCAATAGATCGGGACTACCTGGCCAGGGCCAAGAAAGCCGCGGACGAGTTGGTCCCGATCCGCGAACTGGGTTTTTGTCCCGGATGCCCCCACCGGGCTTCATACTGGTCCATTAAGAATGCCCTGAAGATGGATGGCCGGGACGGATTTGTCTCCGGGGATATCGGCTGTTACACTCTGGGCATTTTCCCTACCGGGTTCAACCAGGTCAAGTCCGTCCATTGCATGGGTTCGGGTCTGGGCATCGCCTGTGGTTACGGTAAGCTCGGGGCCCAAGGGTTTGATCAGCCGGTCATCACTGTTTGTGGTGATTCCACTTTCTTTCATGCCGGCATCCCGGCCCTAATCAACGCCCGCTATAACCAGTCCAACTTTGTCTTGCTGATTCTGGACAACAGCGCCACGGCCATGACCGGGTTCCAACCGCATCCCGGCACCGGAATGGCCGCCGTGGGTGACCCGGCGGGACGGGTTGATCCGGAAGTCCTCTGCCGTGCCCTGGAGTTGCCCGTAACAGTTTGTGATCCTTACGATTTATCTGGAACCACCAAAACCTTGTATGAGGCTGTCAAACGGGGCCGGGAAGCCCAGGTAATCATCATGAAGCGCAAATGCGCCCTGGTTCAAAACCGGGAAGGGGGATTTCCCTATCGCCTGGAGGTGGACCAAGACAAATGCCGCGGCCTGAACTGCGGTTGCAGCCGATATTGTACCCGGATTTTTCGTTGTCCCGGATTAATTTGGGATAGTTCGACCAAGACAGCCCGGATCGACGAGGCCATATGTGTCGGGTGCGGGGTTTGCGCCGATGTATGCTCTCACAGCGCGATTATCCGCCAGCCAAAGAATACCGGCCAGGCTGCCTAGGATCGTTTCAGGTTACTGGCTACTCGTTGCTCGTTGCTTGTTTCTGGTTTAAGACAACCATTTACTGGCAACGAGGTGGCTAAACAGACAACATCTGTCCAACCGGCGGAGCCAAAGGGAGTCATGTGAATAATGCCTCAAACTAAAAAAAACGCTATGGCCGTTTGAATCATGACCATCAACCTGCAACCAGTAACAAGAAACAAGCAACGAGAAACAAGTAACATGCAACACAATGTCATTGACTTAAGGGTGCGGACAAACGAGCTAATTTTTTTTAAAATAGACCATTCCGATTAAGCCCCAACGGGGCGCTCTAGGTTAGCCCAGGGCAACGCCCTGGGTAGGGGTGGCGACTATATAAAAACCATGTAATAGTCACATAAAACCGCCGGCAATCCCGTACTTCAGCCGTAGCCGGACATTCCATTCAGAG
>JADFYA010000275.1 GCA_015233285.1 Deltaproteobacteria bacterium
GTAGAGGTCGTCTTTACGGACGCGCTCACCTTCGAAGGCTGCGCCATAGGCCTGAGGAATGTCGATGGAGGCGACGGTGACTTTGAGGCCGCGAATTTCAATGGATCTGTTGACGATATCTTCATGACGAACATTACCCACGACGTGTTCGTAGGTGCAAACACCGGTCGGGAGAATTTCAGGAATGTCGGTATCGGCGATGGTCGGGAAGCCCCAGTTAACACAACCGGCGGCATTAACGGCCCATTCGGCGTTAACATCACCAAAAGCATTAACAAAGGCGAACACCCTGTCTTTATTGTACAGCAAGATATTCTTGTAGTCACCAGGCTTAATGCCGCCAAAGGCCATGGCCGCTCTATTGGCGAAACCCAGGGCGAACACTGCGCCGTTGATCTCGGGGCTGAAGGGGCCCAGCCGGGTGTTCCAGCCGACCTGTACTCCGGCCTGGATCACAATTGCTCGGTGAAGGTCGTCCCGTTTTGATTGGCGCACATGAAGACGTAGAGATTACGTTTCTGATATTCTTCGGCGATATTCTTGGCTATTTCAGGTGTCGGGGCAGCTCCGACGATAGCCGCGAAGCCGGGGGCCGTACCATCGACGAACTCGACGCCACGTTTCCGGAAAACGGTATCTTCAGCCGCGCCTAACCAAATCTTGCCGTTTTCAGGGTCACATTCTTCACTGACATAGTAGAAGTCAGGATTAGTGATGTACCTGATGGCTTCGACAATTTCCTCGGCAAACAAAGAGGCCATACCGGCATCCAGTAGCGGCCCGAGGTAGGGCAGATGGTTTTTGCCCTTGATGTGAGCAGGAAGAAGTTTTCTGGTGATTTCCATAACGCCGGTGGCGTCGCCCAGGGTCTTAACAGGGATTCCAAGAATGGAGTAAATAATCGGCAGGTAATAAGCTGTATTGGGAAACTCCAGCTTCTTATCCGGGCCGTATTCCTCGATCGCCCGCTTCAACGTACCTTCAGCCTTGGACACGATATTGTAACCGCCTTGGATGGCGGCAAATGCGACTAATCTGGACATTGCTCCTCCTTTCTTAAGAGGCATTATATAACGGTTAAGCTTCCATCGCCCGGCGGTCGGCCATATCCATAAGCACTCTGTCTCTGGCTTTATCAATGCCCAGAGCTTTTCTCTTCAGATCGATATGGGCGATCATCTTAGCAGCCATTTCATATGGGTCTTCGACCAGATCCCATTTGCCGCCGTAAATTCCTTCCATATCTTCAAATAGATGCTTCTGGAATTTGGGGGCGCCGGTAACCGGGAGCATGACGCCAAACAAGGTGTAGACGCCGGAAGCGACAAAATATTGGCCGATGCTGATGGCCTTTTCACTCATCCACTCCGGAGCGCATCCAGCCGCGGGCAGATCACTGATGTCTTTGCCTAATCCGCCGGCCTTGACCACTTCGGTGGCGGCCATCAGGATCCGGCTGTTGTCAACGCAGGAGCCCATATGGAGAACAGGCGGGATACCGACTGTTTCGCAAACTTCCGCCAGACCGGGGCCACAGTAGACCTGAGCCGCATCGGGAGTCAGCAGGCCGGCTTTGCCGCAGGCCATGGCGTTACAACCGGTGGTCAAGACGATGACGTCGTTCTTCAGGCGTTCTTTGACAACGATCAGGTGGGCGCTGTCATGCATGGTCCGGGCGTTGTTGCAGCCGACCACGCCGCCGATGCCGCGGATCCGGCCATTGATGATGTTGTCGTTGAGCGGGGTATAGGAACCGCGGAAAGTGCCGCCTAAATGATAGTTAATGGCTTCATAGCTGAACCCGACAACCATCTGCTCTTTTTGTTTGGGAATGAGGACATCGGCCCGACGGTTGGTGAAGTTGTCGATAGCCGTCTTGACGATCTTCTTGGCATCTTCCAGAGCGTGGTGTTCATCGAATTCGATATGGATGGTATCCCCGGAGATGATCTTGGCCCTGGGGTCCGTGGTTATCAGTTTGGTGTGGTAACACATGGCCACATTGGCCAAATTTTCCATAACGCACTGGACGTCAACCACCATGGCATCAACCGCACCGGTGATAATGGCCAGTTCTTGTTGCAGGTAATTTCCGGCAATGGGCATGCCGTGCCGGACCAGGATCTCATTAGCCGTACAGCACATACCGGCCAGAACGATTCCCTTGGCCCCTTTGTCCTTGGCATAATCCAGCATTTCTTTGGATTGAGTGGCGACAACGATCATTTCCGAGAGCAGGGGGTCGTGGCCGTGAACGATCATATTCACGTGATCCTGCTTTAGAACGCCGAGGTTGATCTCACCGTGCAGAGGATAGGGAGTCCCAAACATTACGTCCGACAGGTCGGTGGCTATCATGGAACCGGCCCAGCCGTCGGCCAAGGCCGCCCTGGTGCACTGCTTGGTTATATTTTCATAATCCTGATCCACACCCATATGGGTCCGGTGCATGATTTCCACGATTTCGCGGTCGATACCTCTGGGGATGACGTCCAATTTCTTCCACAAATCGTACCTGGGTTTGGGAGCTCGCTTGGCATAGACGATTTCGCCATTCTGTTTCCCCCATTCGGCCAGGGCCTTTTGGCCGACTTCTACGGCTATTTCATCAATACTCCGTTGTTTTTCAACGTCTCCGTCCATAACCGTGACGGCTACGCCAAAATCGGGAGCGATTTGAAGCAGTTTTCTGGTGTCTTTAATTTGATAATCACCGGTTTCTTTGCGGGCAGCGGCTAAGAAAACCTGGGCAATCCCGCGGCCGTGATCCGAGTGAGCCGCAGCACCGGAAGCGACCATCCGGGCAAAATTCCTGGCCGCGATAGTTTCCGGGGTAGCCCCACACAGTCCCATTCTTTTGTCTGGTTCCAGGCCGTCTTTGATCTTCTTGGTCAAAGGCAACCGGCAGGGACCCTGGGCGCAATTCTTGCAGCAAATACCTTCCGCCCCGATGTTACACGGTTTCATGGTCTCAGCCCGATCAAAAATGGTTTCGATACCATCTCTTTGGGCCTTCTTAAGCATAGTTATGGTGGCCGGATCGACGCTCACGCTGTCCGGGTTAGCCAGCTTGGCCGCCTTCTCCGGTGTTTCATCTTTCTTCTTGACTATTTCTGCCATACTGAGGTTCCTCCTCTTGGTTTATTGAACTGCCAACCTCTCGCATTGTATTTGTTGCCGTTCAGGCATTATTTTAAATTTATCATTTACCTGTGGTAGATTGCGCCGACAGGTAAATTTCCGGTCATGTTTGACCGGCTGACTGGAGACCAACATTAGTGAGGCATTTTGTCATATCTTTGGTGAATTTGAGACATCAGGTGATCGATTCTATCTGCGGTACTAAAGACAGGGCCGACGGCGGTATGCGGGACATCGGAGACCTCTTGACAGGCCGCGGCCATCTTTTCTCTCTCTTCAGCTCTCTTGGCCCGCAGTGCGTCTTCTTCAGCTTTGGCTTTGGCCTTGGCTTCGGCTTTAGCCTTGTCTTCGGCATCTTTCTTGGCTTTGGCTTCGGCTTCGGCACTGGCCTTGGCGGCCGCATCGGCTTTGGCCTTGGCTTCGGCATCGGCTTTCGCTTTGGCTTCAACATCGGCTTTGGCTTTGGCATCGGCCTCAGCTTTCACTTTCGCCGCGTCTACTGCCGGAGCAGCAGCAGGGGCGGGAGCGGCGGCAGCGGGGGCAGCCACAGGAGCGGCATTGGGAGCAGCAGCGGGGGCGGCAGCGGCGGCCGGAGCAGCAACCTTGGGCGGAGCGGCTTTAGGAGCGGCCGCGGGTTTGGCCTCGGTGGCCACCTTCGTTCTGGCTTTAGGAGCTATAACCGGGAGATCAATGGCTGGAACGGGAAGTCTCAACTTGGGGGTATCCAAGCCGGTCAAAGCTCCGCCGTTCATCATCCGGTCGATAAAACCCTTAACCAATTTTACGGCTTCGGGGTGCCGCATCAGTAATATATCAGACCCGGCCATGAGGTAAGTCACCGCGCCCAGGGCTTCCATGATGATGCCTCTGGCTTCAGGTACGCCCAGGGAAGGCGCATCCGTGGCCGACTGCTTGGCTTCTTTACACTTCCAGATTTCATTGCCCAAATTGTTAATGAGCGGAAACTGCAGTTTGTCATCTTCTTGGGCCAGGGCGGCCATCCGGATTCGCTCCATCACCGAATAGGAATATTCCATGCCGTAACCCAGGCCACCGGTGGTGGGGTCGATAATGATGGAATCCGACTTAACACCGAGGTTCCCCAAAAGGATGTTGACCTGTTTGGCTAAATTGACATCAATCGGGCTGGAGGAAATAACCACGTGGTTATACGCCAGGGCCTGAGCACCGATTTGCTTATAGTTGGATTCATCGACCGGACCCAAAGCCAGTCTTTTACCCTGAAAGTCTTCGGCGATTTTTCGTAGGACCTCAGCGTCCTTCTGGGGGTTGGCGCAACCCCAAACGATGATCGGGACATCAACTGCGTCGACGACTTTCTTTACTGCGGCCGAGACCTCAGCGGCTCCTTTATTCAGGCCGTTGGGGTCAGCGCTTTTAAGCTGAACAACAATCATATCGGCGCCGAATTCGGAAATACATTTTTTGGCCCAGGCGCCTGGGTCTTTAATCACGTCTTTAAAGGGCTCAGTGGCCCACTCAGGCCAATCCTCCGGCTCCATGTCCCATACTTCCATTGCGATTTTGGGAGCCTGGGGCATAGTGCCTTCGAATAGGGCAAAGGGATAGCTGGTTTCGCCACCGACTGTAACCGCCTTAGGGCCGGTTCCGATGGTGACTGTTCTTATTGTCCCGGCATACTTAACTTTTGGTAGTTCAAAGGCCAAGGCTTTCCCTCCTTATTATGTGAAATAATTAACAAATGAAATTCAAAAAAGAAGCTTGTTATATGTTTATATGTTACATTGGTCGGATTTAAATTTAACAAACTAATTTACTCACTGTTTCATGTCAAGAATAAATTTTTGGTCAACGCCGATAGTCTCGAAGCAAGGGCTCAAATACCTTATAAGCATCGGCTAGAGCCAGACTTTCTTTGGGCGAGTGTCTGAATCCCGTTATGGGTAACTGGAAGGGTGTCAACGACTTCGTCTATAAGGCTTCTCGACAAAAGGTCACTAGCTATAACTTCTACAGCTTGATGCAAGAACCCATGACCACTTGCGGTTGCTG
>JADFYA010000276.1 GCA_015233285.1 Deltaproteobacteria bacterium
TGTTAGGGGAGTTGGATCGGTACAAGGTCGAAAGGGACAGTCTCCGACACCGCTGCTCCAAACTTGCCGGCCGCGCCCTGTTCGTGTTGTCGCTTATAGGAACGGCTACTTATTTAATATGGCTCTTTTCTCAGCATCGCCACATCCACCCGGCTATCTTGGTCGCGGCCTATGCCCTGGATCTGATCTTGGCCGGAATGGTAATCTTGGGGACCGCCGGCTACATCTGGTTAAGAGGGAAAGTGGTGATCAATGATTTTTCCCTTCTACTGATTCCTGCGCTCAAAATGCTTAAAGACGACCTGAAGCCGGGGTGTCTCATCAAGCTCAAACTGGATCTCCGGGGCCCGGTCAAGGAAAAAATCTTAAGAGAGCGCAAGCTGCCGCCGGGCAATTATGTAAAGTTGACGGAGACAATCTACAGTGACCGCTGGCTGGAGATGGAAGCCGTTTTAGTCAAAGGTCACCGGCTGATCTTCCGGATTACCAATAAATATCTCAAATACAAGAGCACACGGCGTAACCCTCGAGGCAAATTCAAGTTTAAAACTAAATGGAAAAAGATTGTTACAGTGACCGGATCCATCCGACCGAACGCCCAACGATTGCAAATCGACCCGGTGAAATTGAAGGACTCCCAATATTCCGGAAAAACAAAGTTCAAAAGCAAGAAAGGGGGCAGTTGCCGCCTGTCTCGCAAGTACAAATTCAAGCCCAATTCCATCGCTGATTCCATGACGGTCACGCCAAAAGAGTTAATCGGCCTGTCCTTAAACCTGTGTTCTTTTTTGTCTCCGTCGGCCCCAGGGAAGTGAGACTATGAAAGATTTTAGTAAATTATCCTGCCGAACAAAGAAGGGGCTGTTGTTTCTGCGGGACTGCGCCGAAATAGCCTCCGCCTGGTGTGGCCGGTGTGGCCGGCCTATTTGCAGCCGGCACCAAATGATGGTTGAAAGCCTGTTAGCCTGCCCCGAATGCGCGGCCGCCCTGGAAAGGGAAGAACCTCAGGATTCCGAGTATTCAACCGGCTGGGAAGATGTCCGGGAAGAAGTGTATGATCGGTTAGCGGATACACCCCAGGCCGCCCTGAACACCACGCAGGAGCGGAACCGGCTCTATGTGGAATTCGGCTATATCCCTTTCTTCTATGGCTCCCACCACTATTACTCCGACAGCGACTTCCAGACCTTTGATAATCGGTTCATCGACCATGACCCCAAAGACGGACCCATCATGGCCCAGGCCGGACAAACGGCCAAAGACGACACCGGCGACGAACTGGAAAGCTGATACTCAAAAGCACAACACCCAGGACATAGAAAAAACCCGGCGATGTGTTCCGCTTTTCCCGAAAATGTCAATATCCGGTGTCGGACTACGATGAAAAGCAACTCCAATATTCCACACATTTTATGGATTACCGGACGCTATCCGCCGCTTCCCGGGGGCATGGCCGTTAGTTGCGATCGCCAGGTGCAGGGATTGCGCCGCCGCGGCCTGGCCATTGATGTGGTCGCCCTGGTCCGGCCGGATGCGGCAACCGGTATCCACAAAGTTGACCGCGACGGTGGAAGCGACTACCTCCTGGCCCAGTCCGCCGACGAGGGGACCCTGGCCCAGCGTATCTGGCGCCTGGTGTTGGAAACACAGGTTCGGCGGCCCTACACTCAGGTGGTTGGTTTCGGCGCCGGCCGGGCCGGATACCTGGCCGTGACTTTTGCCGCCTGGCTGGATTGCTCGTCGTTGGCTTTGGTCCGGGGGAATGATTTTGACCGGGACTGGTTTAACCCGCGGCTGGGCTATTGGGTGCGCGAAACCCTGAGCCGGGCAACGGTTATCGGGGCGGTATCAGAGGATGCGGCGAGGCGGAGTGGGGCTCTGTTTCCGGGCCGGGATGTCCGCTTCACCCCCAACGGAGTGAATCCGGGCGACTGGGAATTATTACCGGAAGACCGTCAAATCCGGAATGAAATCCGGAGCCGTTTGGCCGTAGATGGGCGTCGGGTTTGCGGCTTGTTTGGTCAACTGAAGTATAAGAAGCGAGTCCCATTATGGCTGGCCGCCTTGCGCCAGGCCGGTCTGATGTCTAAGGTCAGTTTGTTGATTGTGGGCCGTCTGGATGAGGAGACACGGGGCATCTTGGCCGATCCGGCCCTGGTCCCCGGCCATGAGGTGATTGAATTCTCCCCTCGCGACCGGTTGCCGGGACTCTATGCCGCATGTGATTATATCGTTTTGCCGTCGCTGTTTGAAGGGATGCCCAACGTATTACTGGAAGCCATGGCTTTGGGGGTGGTCCCCATCGTGTCCAGTGCCGGGGCCATGGGTGACGTCGTCCAGCATGGAGAAACAGGCTTTGTCTTCCCCCCCGAAGATCGACAGGCCGCGGCAGCAGTCACCGCCCAGGCCCTGGCTCTAGATGAGCCGGAGTTGGCCGCTATGGGCGCCAGAGCCAAAGATCAGGTCACCCGAGACTTCTCCATCGCCCGGGAATTGGACATTCTGGGCGGTATCCTGGGGCTGCCGGGGCCGGCCGCTCTGGACGACAGGCCGAGTTAGAAAATTTGGTACGATTGCCCCGGCAACATATCCGGGGTCATTATTATGGCCATCCTGTCCGGGTTGGTATCTAAGGAGCTTCCCTTGATTCTCCATGACAGAAGGAGGGACATTATGATCGAATCAGCAGCTTATGAATTATTCAAACGAGAGGGCCGGGAAGAGGGCCGAAAAGAGGGAATCAAGCAGGGTGCTTTACACACCTCTCGGGAAAATCTGATAAATGTCCTGGAAGCGCATTTTGGGACTGTTCCAGCTAAAATCAAGACCCGGATTAACAGGCTGGATGATCCGGCCATCCTCAAACAATTAATCCAGAAGGCGGTCACTGCGGCTTCATTAGACCATTTTTACCAAGAACTGGATCTGTTTAGAATTAAATGAGTGATTAGAACAGGTTAAGCCTTGACTTCAGCAATCGTCATGTCTAAAAATGTTGTCCATGGTCCCTCGCCAAATTACGGATCATGGGTTGAGGAGGCTAGCCCAGATGAAACATCTTATCGAAATGGACGGTTTGGATGCTTCTCCTGATATCAGGGCTGCAATTTAAAAGGCTGATGTCGGCCCTTTCTCCTCCGGCCTTTTCCCGCAGAATCAACAGCATGCCTAACGCCGAACTATCGATGTAATCCACCGCAGCCAGATCTATAACTATCTTGGACACCAGGCCCAGTTTATCCTTGTAAGATTTAATGAAGTCACCGTGGGCAGTGATGTCGAACCTGCCGGTAAGGCTAATATGGAGTGTTTTACCTTCAACAAAACTAACTGAATTAAAAGACATAATATTTATCCTCGGGGTAATGTTGTATGGAAGGTGAGACCCATTTGGGTAAACGATCAAGCTTTAACTTTGAAGCTGGCAGTCCACCACTTCCTGCAGCTTTTTCGCCTGGTCTGGCGCGGCGTCCAGAAGAGCCATTCCGACCATGATATAATTCCCGGCTGGATTAATATTCCGAACCTCCGCCTTTATCTGATCAATGATGGGTTGATTCGTCCCGGATAACGAGATAAGGGCCAACTGGCCTATAAACAAGGTTTCTTTTGCCTGCGCTTTCTTGATCTGCTTACCGTCCAACCTCACCTGGCATCCCTTGTGAGACAAATCAGTCAAAACGGCTTCTAACAGGGCTGTACCTTTCGACGTCGTCAACGTCAACTTGACTGGATAGTGTACCCGGATCCGGGTTTCCGAGGTAAGAGCCAGCGATTCCAATGGGGCCGGCCAACTAATGGCGATTAACCCGAGGCTGCGCATCACATCCTGGACAATCGAACTGAAGCCGTAGACCGTTCCCCGGTTTATGTATCGCACAACCACCGGATTATCCTTCATAAACCCGGAAAAAACAAATATACCATCCATTATGCCGACCAACACGCTGTTCCCCTGGATCCACCCCACCAGATTGGCCGCGTGTTTCTCCGGGGTCAATTTTTTTTGAATAGATATTTGGGTGCCGACCAGAAAAGTGTCGGTGATGGCTGCGTCATCGGTTATCTTGAGATGGGCCATAAAATTAAATCCGATTACGGGAACGGCAAAACGTCAATAATTAACCCGGTGAATCGTTATACTATACCTGGGAAGAAATGAAAGTCAATATCCTATTCGCGGCCGAGGTTTTTTAAACTTCAGGTGGGTGCTCCAGTCAAATGAATAGCCATCATCCTCCGCTCCAAAAAAAATCCGCAGAGTCTTCAGCTCTTGCGGATCGGATAACCGGTTAGTCATTTAGTCCTTTTAGACGCTTCCCGAGGCGCCGTTATTTACTCCGAGGCCACCCGTACTTATCAATTCATCCAGGCAGGACTCAGTAGAAAAGAAAAACGCACGCCCGAGAAGATGTTACAAACGCTATTTTTCATAATTCACAGCAGCAAGCTAATCACACCAGCCCCGCCTCAACATGATGTCCAACACCATCACGTCAGGCAAAAGAGACTCCAAAGACTCCCGCAAGTACAGGCCTGAGGGAAGAGCCGCGACGAAGCGTCCTTCTTCGGTTAGTTCGTCGAGGGACCTGTTTCGGTTGTCTTCCTCCGCATTAACGATGCCGAATTTTGTCATATAATCTCCTGGTTATCCCGTGAATTATTCTTTCTGAGGTGATGTCGGTTTTCTCAAAGCCAATTTAAAGATTCTTGAGAACCTCAAACGCGGCTTTGTTTACACCGGAAGTTGCTGTTTCTTTGGTCCCTAATGGGGCTCGTCTGTCCCGGACAAAACAGTTTCCAGGCTTACTTTTGGCATATTTCTTCACCTCGGCAGACCGTTCGCCGATATCGACCAGGGTGCATTTTCCACAGCAGTCAACAATAGCCAGGGAAATTGAAACCAGGGGGAATTCCCGATACTGTCCGTCCCGTCCTTTTGCCCTGATCCAGCCTCGTTCCTGGTCACTGGCATTATAACAGCCACATGACAATCGTTTAAAGAGACGCACTATGCCCAGACAAATTCGTTCGGCTGAATCGGGTGAAGTAATCAGGACAAAGTCGTCGCCCCCGATATGGGCCAGGAAATCATCACGATGCCCATGCCGTTTGCCGGCCCAGTCCAAAATCTTGGCTGTCAGCAAAATAATTTGATCTCCCTTTTTGA
>JADFYA010000277.1 GCA_015233285.1 Deltaproteobacteria bacterium
TAAGTCCTCTTGACCACATACGTCTTCTTCACCACCGGCCTCTTGACCACGTAGGTCCTTTTCACCACATATGTCCTCTTTGCCACATACGGCTTGGGGTGCCGTATTTTCTTAACCACGACCACCCTAAAAAAAGGTTCTGTTAAACAGAGGATAAACGAGCAACTTGATTAACCGTCAAAGCGAGTATGACCACGGGGCCGATACTAGAATGGCCCGGTAGCCGTACCGGATTTTTAACTTAACTCACGTTCGTTAAACAGTTCATGGGCGCAGGATGAAAACTTATCAGGGCCTGTAACGGATAAGGCCTCCAGGACTGGATTCAACATATTTTGTCGGCAACATTTCCCGACGGCCATCCAAGATCATTGTATCCTCATCCGTGATAAGAACCAGGTTTCCGTAATCATCCACGCTCAAGGTCAGGGTATAATTTTTTCCGGGAGACATGTTCCTATAGTTTCGGATGGTACCAAAATTGGTCAGGCTCCCGTCGGAGTAAACCAGATATATATTCATGTCGCCGGCGGCCGTCTTGACCTTTTGGTAACTTGTTGTCTCGCCGGAAAACGCCTGCCACGAAACGCCGTTGTATGAAAGTTGGGCTACCCATTTGACGCCTCCGGCCAGCAGCGTCTGATTGGAGAACCTGGCCCAGGCGGAATCCGTCGGCTGGGGTGTGGTCGTAGTCGTGGACCCGGTTGTGGTTGTGGCCGTAGTCGTGGGACGACTTGTGGTTGTGGTCGTGGAGCCGGGTGTGGTTGTAGTCGTAGGGCGGCTTGTGGTTGTAGTCGTCGGTCCGGTTGTGGTTGTGCTCCCGCCGCCCTGGGCAGAGGCGAACCGAGCTACTTTCCAGGAAGAGCCTGAGCCGCCCGATATGGGAGAAATGGTGACTGTACCGGAATTGGCCGAGTCAAATACAACCCCGGCCTTTTCTACACTGGGCGAGAAGATATCCGGCCCGTCAAAAATATTGTTTTCAACCTTGGGGTCATAAAAGACTTTGGAGTTAATTGCATCGCCGGAAGACAGCAATATGGCCGAACTGCCGGAGTAGGTTTGGAAATAGAAACTCTGGATGGGGGTAGACGTGCTTTTCCAAATCCCGTCGGTTACGGTGTTAACTTGAGCCGGTGCAAACTTGGTCAGAGATTGCTTATCTTCGGTGCCCAGGGACAGGTCGGTCAGAGTATAGTCACCGGAGGTTGAAGAGTTGAACTGGATGCGCATCCGGTAGGTTTTTCCAGTAAGAACGTCGGTCCCGTCAAAGGAGCCGGCTTTGGGGGAAGTATCGCAGCAGGCCGTGATCTTCTTTCCGTCTTTGGACGCGACACAAACTGCTGCGCCAGTGTCATAGGTCTGATAGTACATAGCGAAATTCCCTAGCCCATGCCAGATGCCGTCCAAGGAGTCCCCGTTGGAAGCCGCGATGAAGGACAATTCCTGGCCGTAGCCGGTGCCGTTCGGTCCGATGGCCGTGAGGCGAAAGTAATACATGGTAGACGGCGATAATCCGGTCAAGGTGACGCTGACGTCTTTGTAATCCGTTCCGGACGGCAGGGAGTCCGATTTAGACTGATTGGGATAGTCGCCGCTATTTTGTCCGTATTCAAAATACCACTTGCCGACTGCCTGGCCGTTAGGATTAATCATCCCGGTGAGGGTGGCCGAATCCGACGTAACATTGGACACGGCCCCGGTGACCACCACAGGGACGTTGCCGCCGGCCCGCACAATGGACACGGTAAATGGTCCGGTGTTATTGTCCTGGGCGGATACGTAAACGTAGTAGGTGGTGATGTCGGGCAGGGTGACCTGCATCTCTATTTGGCCGTTACCATCCTTGTCCTTGTCATCGGCCAGGATGACCCCGGTCGCGGAATTAGACACCCACACCTCGGGTTTAAAGGCCGAAGTTTCCACTTTAACCTTAATTTGCTCGTTCTTGTTGCTGGACATATAGGAATAGCAGGCAAATTGCCCAGGTCTGATCAGGTTGGCCGGGGTAACAATGTTTGCCGGTAAGACGATTTCGGTGTTGCTGGTATCGGTTTTTCCTGAGCTGGAATTGGTCATGCCTTTTTGGTAGACCATGGTCACGAAGGCGGCCTGGGAGGCGGCGTCGCTGATGGTCCCATAGACACCACCGCTGGCCAGGACGGCATCTTGAATCGTCATGGCTGCGGCCGCGGTCAGGGGTCGGCCGTTATCATTGGCTCTGGCCAGGCCCCGGTCCGGACTACTGGGACTCAAGAATCCATAATGAATTCGGATACCCTTTAGCGTAGCCGCGACAATGGCATCCACCACCGGCTCCGGCCCGGCATTGTTTTCACCGTCGGTAAACACGCAGATGGCCGCTTTGCCCTGGAAATAGCTGACAACGCCACCGGAAATCAGCTTATCCAACATCGATGCGGCCTGGTTGATGGCCCCGGCAATGTCCGTACCGCCGGAACTGGCCGCAGAAAATACATTTTGGACCACCTCTGGGTCGTCAAATCCGTGCAACACGGAGACCGAGCCGGTGAACGTTAGGGCTGCGGCCAGATCGGGTAAGATCTGCCTGGCCTTGGCCTCCCGGAATGAGGTCAACCCGTTAACCGTCTGCATGGCTGCCACCACCCGGACATTCTTGGGGTCTGTGTCTGCGTTGCTCCCCGAGTCATCCATGGCCACCACCACCAGCTTGTCATAATTGATGGTTGGCCATTTGACCGAATTACTGGCGTAGTTGCCGGTTTCAATCTTCCCGTCCGCGGCCTTGGACCCGTCATTCTTCCCAAACACCACAGCGATAATGTCGCCTTTATACTTATCTTTGTCCATGGCCTTAACCAGGTCCTGGCGGTCTTTATCAGTCCGGGTGTAGCTGGTGGCGTTAATCTTATCGCTCTGCCATAACGTACCGGCATAATCATCTTTATACAAAACAATCCTAAACTCGTCACACACCAGTGCCGCATTCATGGTGCTTAAGCCGGCCTTCCAC
Source organism: Deltaproteobacteria bacterium (assembly GCA_015233285.1). The sequence goes on from JADFYA010000277.1 coordinate 2,996, forward strand.
TCAAACTTGATCGGGGCAGTTGAGAGGATCGGATCTATCTTGGTCCCTTCTTTGGGGGAAATCAACACCGGCCCGATCCCGAAATTGACGAAAATGGGGGCGGCTGCCGCGGCGTCCTTGGTTAAATTTTTAGGGTCGCCGTCGGTTAAGTAGTTCTTTTTCCAGAATTCAGATATATTTTGATACTTCCCGCCCTTTAACTTGGCCCACATCTCTTGCAGAGTGCAAGAAGATGCGTCTTCAGCCGGAATGCCGGCCAAACTATAAGTCTCCTTACCGGAATCGTATACGTCCCAGAGCAGGTTGTGAATGGCTCTTTCCGTATCCTCGCCCTTATAGGGAAGATCATTTTCATCCAGTTTTATCGTCTTGGTATCATCTTCATAGTCATCGTAGTTGGAGTCACCGATTCTGGCCATTATACCTTTATAACTGGAACTCTGATTGACGGCGATGGAAAAGAAAGTGGCGAAGGCCTCATCAAAGGCCATCTGGAGTGATTTCTGTTTGTTATGAAGGGTAACAGCATTTTTGGCATAATCATACTGGTTGCTGCTGCCGTCATGGTCCCCACCTTGTAAAACATTGGAGACCTGATTTTCAATATCGACCGCATGCCCGTATTCATGGCCGATAACATCCCAGTCAAACCGGTCCGCCTGAAGAAGGTAGACCCCCGGACCGAAGTCGCAATTATCCTGGGTCCGACAGGTATAGGTTCCCAACTCGGCCCCATTAGCCTTGTAAGATGTAAAATAGATTGTATTGGTGGCGATGGAGATGGACAACTTGTCCTTAGCCGTCTTAAAGATATCCCGGACCCCGTGAAACACGGACCAGGCGGAAAAGGTGGTTTTCTCCAAAGCGGAATTATGGGAATCATTGGGGTCGGGGAAGGTATATTTGATGGCGCCGTTGCTGACATTCGTCTGGGTCAGGGAATCAAACAGGATTGCCTTGGGGGTGGTATCCGCTCCGGTCAAATTGCGCTTGACGGTAAAGGTGTTGCTGCCGGAGAAACCGCCGAATTCAGTGCTCAACTCTATCTTGAATTTAGGATCGTCCTTCCAGGCGGTGAAGGAGTAAGTTCCCGTGTCGGACAAAAAATCTTTACTGACTTCAGAGTTCTTTTCGGTGTCAACGATCCGGATGCGAGCCCCCTGGACCGGCATGGTCCAGACGTTTCCGGGTCCGAACTGGACGGGATTGGTGTAGGTCCATTGGATCGCGACTGATATACTGTCGCCCTTTTTGATGGCTCCCCGGGCTGGAAGCCGGGGTTCTGCAGATACCCCGCTCCGTTTCTGCTTGATCGTTTCTCGGTCTTTGAAGTGATCCTGCATTCTCTCCCGCAACTGGTCGTGATTCATGGGAGTAGGAGAAAAATGCAGAAGTACTGCTCCCATGGTCGAGGGGATATCCACCCCGTGGAAGAGCAGCCCGCCGGTCAAGTGGAAAAAGTGGGCCTGCCGGCAAACCTGTTGCCCCTGTTCGTCGATCAATGTGGCCACCACGAAGTATTCCCCTTCAGGGCGGTGAAAGGTGACCATCAGTTTGGTAGATATTTCGCCACCCGACGTTCCGGTTTTGACGGGAATCTCTTCGGGCGCCAGGTTCACATCTCCGGACTCCCCCGTGGACAGATCATTGAGTGGTTGGACTTGAAGAACAATTTTTCCAGTGAAACTTGAGGCGGTCCGGACTCGTAGATCGCCGTCAAGGGCATGGCCGGGTAATGCCTGGCCTCCTAATTCAAAAATGATTTGATAGGGTTTAACCGTGGATGCGCCGGCAGGTGCGGCAACTAGAAGTATAGACAGGAAAGAAATGACGCCGGCATATAGATATCTAAGAACTAATGTCTTCATCCGCCTCCTCCGTTTGTCGGGGTATGTTAAGGCAACATATTGTTTCCTCGTAATTATAATAATTTAAATCAAAATTCAGCTTTCCGTCGGTCAGGTAGATTATAGTAGTCAGATTTTTGATAAGCTGATTTCCGGTGGCGTTGTCAGCTATTTCCAGGGCAAAGCGGCCATCTGCGTGTTTACCGACGGTGAAAACAATGCCGGGCCGGAGCCGGTGGTGGATGCCATT
>JADFYA010000278.1 GCA_015233285.1 Deltaproteobacteria bacterium
GGTTTCGTCGTAAGCTACCTCGGCCGTGTGAACCAGGCGGACTCTTTGGTTCACCCCACTCTGGCCATAGCCGGTATTGGTCTCGGTCACGGCCAGGTTAATAAGGGATTTCATGGGCGTGGTTCCGCCGGCCGCGACCCTGGCGGCGGTGGTATAGACGACCATGATGTCGATTATGGACCCATCGTCGGCCGCTTTGCCGTCACGCCGGATATCCTGCTTCTCCTTGGACGGAGTCACTGGACGTGGGAGCAGCTCCTGCGGAAAGGCCGACTGGTCGATCTGGTAGACCGCATGAATGCCGCCGCCAAGATATCTGATCTGATAGAAAGCGCCCGGCATGGTGATGTTACCTGATATAACCCCGTCTACCACCACCAGGATGACGGAGCTGTCGGCTACATCTTTGATCCGGCCCACCACTTCGTTTACCTGGGACTGATCACCGCGTCTGGAAGACACCGTGTCAATTACGGCCGTGAGCGCGACGTCGTCAAATAGATTGAGGAGAATGGATTTTCCGGCCTGCAGGCTGGTTTTCCTGCTTTTTGTGGTCGGCCCCAGAATTCCGGTGTTGAGCTTGACCGACCGTGCCCGCATCACCTCTCGGCCCAACTTCTTCTGGGACCGTCCCTGGTCATTCACTGAGTAGAACAAAGGCTCTGCCGGCACCTGACCATCCGCGGCCGGGGCGCCGGCTCCGCCAATAGGGCCGACACTGACCGACAACCAAATGAGGATTAGAACACAAGCCGTGAGAAAACGTCGGTTAGCCGGAAAGACTGATTTTTTCCTTAACATATCTGGTCCTTATAGTGAAACGTGGCATATTGGGGTTAAATGAACTCACCTTCCTGATATAAGTCAGGATAATCTTTCTTGACGCATTCCGGGCAGATGCCGTGGGAAAAATTCGCCTCGGAATGGGTCCGGATGTAGCTTTCGATCTGGTTCCAGTATCCTTTATCATCGCGAATTTTTTTGCAGTGGGCGCAAATGGGTAAGAGCCCCCGGAGGATTTTGACGCTGGTCAAGGCCTCCTTAAGGTCTTGGAGAAGTTTTTGCCGCTCCAGGGCGTACTTGATCGCCCGCACCAGCAGCCGGGAGTCCAGGCCTTGCTTGGGAAGATAATCCTGGGCGCCTTTACTCACTGCCAAAATGGCCATTTGTTCATCATTCAATCCGGTCAGTACCACCACCGGGACATCCGGGGCGGCGGCGTGGAACCGGACAAATGTATCTAATCCCGCACTGTCCGGCAGGGCCAGGTCCAGTAGAACCACATCCAGATCACCTTGTGAGACTCTCTTCAGACCTTCGTCCAGCCGTACGGCCCATTCCACTTTGAATATATGGGTCTCGTCCTCGGCCAGCAGCTCATCAAGGTATTCTGCATCTCCTGGATCATCCTCGATTAGCAATATGCTGATTTGATTCTTGTCCATGTCGTTACCTTGCCGGGAGCTTCACTACGGTGAACCAGAAGTCTTCAATCGATCTGACCACTCGGGAGAACTCCGTCAGACCGACCGGTTTGGAAATATAGCAATTGGCGCCCAGATCGTAGCTTTTGAGGATATCTTCCTCAGCCTGGGAAGTAGTCAAGACAACTACAGGGATAAGCTTCAGTTTATCATCAGCTTTGATTTCGGCCAGGACTTCCCGGCCGTCTTTTTTGGGCATGTTTAGATCCAGCAGAATCAAATCCGGGAACGGAGCAGTGGCGAAACGGCCCTGGCCTCGCAAGAAATCCATGGCCGCCACCCCGTCATTGACGACGTGTAGATTTACTTTGATTTTTGAAGAGTCCAGCGCTTCTTGAGTGAGATCGACGTCGGCGGGGTCATCTTCGACCAGCAGAATCTCCAATGGCTTGTAGTGATGCATACTATCTCCTAACAGGAATAGTGAAATAAAAAGTTGCCCCATTTTCGGGTTGGGACTCCACCCAAATCCGGCCGCCGTGCCTGTCCACGATTTTTTTGCAGATAGCCAGTCCGATTCCCGTGCCGGGATATTCATCTCTGGCGTGAAGTCGTTGAAAAACTTCAAAAATACGATTGGCATGCCGCGGTTCAAGACCGATACCGTTGTCACTGACGGAAAAGATCCACTGCCCATCTTCGAACTCGGCCGACACATGAATCCGGGGCGGCTCTCCGCTCCTGAACTTAATGGCGTTCCCGATCAGGTTTTGAAGGAGTTGTCCGAACCGATTCTGATTGACCTTGATCGTCGGGAGCGGCCCGAAGCTGACGACCGCACCGGTTTCTTTCACGGCCATGTGGAGGTCGGATAATGTCGCCTCCAGAATCTCTTGAACGTTCACCGGCTGGAAGGTAAATTCGGCCCGGCCCAACCGGGAATAGGTCAACAGGTCATTGATCAGCTTCTGCATTCTGGTGGCGCCGTCAACCACATAATTTATGTATTTATCGGCCCGCTCGTCAATATGACCTTTGTAGCGCTTTTCTAATAGGTCGACAAAGTTTATTATTTTGCGTAAAGGTTCCTGGAGATCGTGGGACGCGATGTAGGCGAATTGTTCCAACTCGGCGTTTGACCTGACCAGTTCTTCGGTTCGCCCGGCCAGGGCCTGTTCGGCTTCTTTGCGCTGAGTGACATCCATGGCCATACTGATCACCAGACGCCGCCCATCCGGGAGGCAGCCTAAGTGGGCCGAACTGAAGTCCCAGGTTAGCTCCCGGCCGTTCTTTGCGATAATCACAAATTCACCTCCGGTGACCTTTCCTTCTAGATCAAATAGCTTGTCGATCCTCTTCTTGATTTTATTTCGGTTTTCTCCGTGGGCTTTATTAACCCAGTCGGACATGGTTGGGATTTCGTCGCGAGAATATCCGGTTAACTCGGTCCAGCTAGTGCTTATGCACAAGACTTCACCATCTTCAGCATGAAGCATAATCGGGATGGGGGCGTCGATAATGGCCCGGCGGAATCGCTCTTCACTCTGCTCGATTCTTTTCTCGGTCTTCTTTTTTTCAGTGATATCCCGCATGATGGTGGCGATGCAGATAGGCTGCCCGTTTTGGAAATCTTTGACCACAAATACGTCTGCCGCCACCTCGATATTTCGTCCGGCGATAAATTTTTTAAGACGTGTTTCTCCTCGCCAGCGTCCGCGCTGCTCTACGGTCGGTATCACTTCTTCACTAATGTGGTTCACCTGCTCATCAGGAGCAAAATCTGTAATGTGCAGGGGCGTGATATCCTCGCGGCCGTCCAGACCAACGAGACGACGTCCGGCCTCGTTTAAATAAAGCACCTGGCCGTCTATGGCGGCCATGCAGATGAAGTCACCGCTGTACCTGACCAAGGCCATGAATTTTAGTTGCTCTTCTTCCGCCGTCCGGCGTTCGAGAATCTCTTGCCGGAGTTGTTCATTAATGCGGGATATCCCCGCCGTCCGGCTTTCAACCTGGTCCTCCAATCTTTGGCGGTATCCGGTCAATTCTTGTTCGATGCGTTTTTTTTCGGTGATGTCTTCCGCCACCTTGACATAGTGAGTGATTTCACCCTGGGAATTTCGGATAGCCGAGACCGAGGTAGATTCCCAATAAAATCCTCCATGTTTTTTTCTATTGCGTAATTCACCGCGCCATTTACCAGAGGAACTCAACTCGGCCCACATCCGGGTATATTCTTTAGGTGATTGTCCGCCTGAGGCGCCGGCGGTTAACCCGTCCAGGTCTTCCAAGGTATAGCCTGTTATTTCAGTGTATTTGGGGTTGAGATATTCGATCACCCCGTTTTGATCGTATATCAAAATCATGGACGGACTTTGTTCCACGGCATGGGATAATTTGAGGATTTTGTCTTCAGCCTGCTGCTTTTCTGTAATATCCAGTCCACTTCCAATGATGTGCCGGACTATCCCCTGATCATCCACTATGGCGGTATTCGACCAGGTGATCAAGCGAAGCCGGCCGTCTTTGGTCACCCAGTAGTTTTGGTGTGTTATCGGGAATCGGCCGCCCTTGAGTGCCGTAAGTACATCTTCGACTGAGTCGGTCTCTTCCTGAAGGAGAAAAATATCCCGGAGGGGGCGGCCTTTGACTTCGTCGAAGGAATACCCGGTAGCCTTTTCACAAGCGCGGTTAAAGTGGACGATTCGTCCCTCCCGGTCGAGCACCACGACCAGGGTCCCGATGGTCTCCAAAATGGCCGAAACGAAGTTGCGTTCTTCTTTAAGCGCCTCCTCCGTCTGTTTTCGTTTGGGCATACCATCCAACATTGGCTGCACTGACCTAAATCTCACGGTAAAAATTAAGGATAGGAACGGCTAATCTTTGACTTCTCCGTTAGTCCTGGATCTTCACGTCCAAGAGTTCACGAACTATTTCAAGTAGTTCATTACTATTAAAAGGTTTTGTCAGGATGTGGTTGGCGCCCAATCCGCGGGCGACGTCTAAATAAACTTCGGGACCGATTTGCCCCCCGCCGGACATGGCGATAATCTTGACCTCCGGGAAATCATCGCGTAATTCCATGATGGTCTCGATGCCCTCTTTTTCCTGCATGATAATATCGGTGATGACCAGGTCCGTGGGTGACCGGCGGAAGAGGTTCATCCCAACCTTGCCATCCGGGGCATCCATTACAATGAATCCATTCCGTTGCAGCAGGTTCTTGAGCATAGTGCGCAACTGTGTGTCGTCGTCGATAACCAGAATACTGGCCATGGCTATAGTCTCCTTGTTCCGGCAGTAGGTTATGCCGGTTGTCTTGAAATGGCCGTGATTAATCAGGCCGAAAAGCATAAGCCGGATTGTATCATGCCTATTATGATAGTTAATTTCACGGCATGTTTCAAGTCTTTTCGGTTAAGAAAGAGGTTCGTCGGCTACATCCGAAAGATCCCCGTGTTATTGATTGACGCAACCAGGTCATTCGGATATAATTACATGATTATACCGCGTTCAAATTCCGAACATGACCCGGCCCGGCTCCACGTCGGCCGGATTGGCCCAGGAGGATCGGTGGTGGCCCTGACAGTCTTCTTGTCATCTTCATTACGTAGATTTTTTCCCGACTA
>JADFYA010000279.1 GCA_015233285.1 Deltaproteobacteria bacterium
AGCCGACCCAGGCAACATTGAAGAACATGTCGTTGGGCGGCATCGGCGTTCTTCTTTCTGAGACGGCCATCCCTGAACCAATACGAAAGGCGTTCTTCTTTGAGCTAAACCTCCCCTTGGGTGAGGCCAGGCTTAACATTGGCTTGAGGGTCATAGGTGTTGTGCGTCATTCCAAACCGACTCAAGACGGGCTGGTAGAACTGAATGTGACCTGGATCCGCCGAATAAGCGACGATATCATCAGCGGCAAGCTAAAATTGATGGCTGAGTCCTAAAAAGTTGTCCCCCTGACTTAAACCGCCTTCTTCGTTGAAGGAAGAATTTCTTATGAGATTAGATGATTAATTCAGTGCCCGGATCCGATCCCTTCTCTCTTCTCTGCTGGTTAGCTCTACCAAATTTCCCTCTGCATTATGCCCTGGGCCAATGACGGCCAATGATCTGGGCAGGCCACGACCGTTTTTTAAGGCACTCAGCCAACCTACTCATATCTAAGTTTTGCACAGGAACTTGTGCAGATTTGCCAGATGGTGAGACATCGGTTGGCGGGAGTGGATATTAAGGTATTGAATTAGAATAGGTTGTGGTTGTCTTTTGTTTGGTATGTTTATTGCGGTGCTTTATAAAGTCATTGAGGAAAGCTAAGCGGGATCAGTAGGGTCACCTGCGAGCCTGAACACGCAGTCATCTTTAAAACCAGGCTGGGATGGTAAACGCTCAGCGGTCACTCAGGGAATGATAAACGCAAGTAAGTCGTCCGAGTTCTACGGTCCCTGCTGCGGCAAGAAGCCAGCGGCATTTCGTCCTTGGCTAAGGGGCCGCTCGCTTATTCTCCTGAGGAGATCATGGCATAATGAGGGTACCCCTTTGACCAGGACCAACCTGAAACGATTTTCCATGCCAAAACAGAAAAGAGAGCTTATGAAAAACTCATGGTTAGTCGCCTGCATCCTGATGGTTCTTTTGCCTTCAACTCTGGTCTACGGCCAGGGATTGGGCGGGGAAACGGCAAAATCCACATCTACCAACCAAGTGACGGTCAAAATCAAATCACCCAGCCCATCCGCCATAAACGTCGAAGATACCGTCGCCCCCGGCGGCAGCCCGTTGATCGTGGAGACTTTGCCGGCAGGCGCTGAAGTGACGGTTAATGGAATCAAAAAAGGGGCATCCCCGGTTGTTGTTTCGGATCTGACGCCCGGCCCAATCACTATTCAGATCCATCTGGACTCTTATCAGTCCATAACGCGCACGATAACCGCCGAAGCCGGTAAACAGAAGAAGATGTCTGTTTTATTGGAGCGAGAAGCCGGTTCCGGCCAAAAGGTAGGAAATGTGATCAAACTTACCGGCCGGGCCCTGTTTAAATCAATAAATTCCACTCAATCGGCGCCGTTGCGGCTGGGCCTCAAACTATATGAAGGTGACGAAGTCACGACTGAGGGAGACGGCAACATAAGAATTTTGTTTGATGATGAGAGCGTTGTCTGCGTGGCGGAAAGCACCAGGTTGATTATCTCAGAATATCGAACTGATATGAAACGGAAACTTAGATCCGGATGGATGACCGTTCAAATAGGCAAAGCCGGTTTCTTTATCAATGAACTTTTCAAGGGGTTTAAGGGACCGTCATTCCGGGTCCAAACAACCACGGCCATTATGGGGGTGCGGGGAACGGCCTTTATCGTCTGGGCCAAAACCGGGTCCACGACTTCAGTGGTCTGTTTAGAACATAAAATAGAGCTAATCAATGTCGACCGGCCCTATGACGCCGTTGTTTTGGGGCCAAACATGGCTTCCGATGTCCTGGTCAGCCGGCCGCCATCTGTCCCCACAGCCGCCGCCCCTGCCCAACTTAAAGAATTTCAAGCCGGCCTAGACAGCCAGGCCACCTCACTTAAAGATATTTTGTCGGAGTTATCTCCGGTGGATGAAAAATTACAAAAAGAAGATAGGCCAGACAAAGAGAAGGAATGGTTACGGATGTTTCACAAGTAATGATGGTCGCCCTCTTATTGGCTATTTTAGAAAATTTAGCTCGTTTGTCCCTGTGCGATTCCTGGGTAAAATATCCGGCCCAAACACAACTTATCGCAATTTAACCACTTACGGATGAGAGGCTGGGATGTTGGCAGGCGATGATCAAAACCAGATGAAAAACTACTCGGTTATTCCGATTGATCCTAACGCGTCATTATTCCAAGACAGCTCGGTCGTACAAATCCAAAGCACGGAAAATCTCCCCAAAGAAATATTGGACGATTTCATTCAAAATCAGCGGCCGATAGGTCTGCTCGCCCAGAAGAAGAAGTACTCCGGTTTCGTTGTCTCGGCCAATGGGCCATCGGTGGAACTGGAGATAGAGGCTCGGCCCCACTTCTCACGCGATGAAAACATTCTGATAATATTTGATCACCCTGCGCTTAAACCCTCTCGGGTGATGCAGACCAAGTTTGTCAGAAAAAGCTTTGGCTGGTTTCGGTTTGAGGGTAGAGACCCTCGCCTGGACTACCGCTATGAGCTTCGTGCAGAAATCAATGTGAGCCTTTTTCAGATTCCGGATTCCGTCTTAGTTTACCTGGTCGGTCACCGCCTCAACATCCTAAGAGAAATAGTTAGCGCCCAGGAAGATAACCCCACATTTTGTGGATGCTTTGATTATATCGGGCCAAATTTTGAGAACTCTAATAATGGCGGTGACGATTTTTCGGTTCATCCGGTTCATGGGGAGATCATGACCCAAGAGCCGAAGGTATCTACCTTGAAAAATATTTCTTTAGGCGGTATTGGCGTCCTGATCCCGGAGTCCGCCCCAGCCATGCCCAAGGGGAGTGCTTTCTTCTTTGAATTGCGTCTCCCCACAGGTGTGGCTAAGATAAACATCGGCCTAAGGATCCTAGGTATTGTCCGCCATTCCAGGCCGTCACCGCAAGAGATGACGGAAATAAACGTAGCCTGGGCCCGGCGATTAAGTGACCACATTTTGGTTAACAACCTGAGATCGCCGGTCCCGGCTCATTAAGAAAGGACTCTCTAAATGACATCCCCATTCCCTCTTTGCCTATTACCAACAAGCTATCTCATTAAATCATAAAAGCCGTCTTTGATGGCCTTCACGGATGGGACAACCCTCAATCTGATGACTTTTCCGCTACCCGCCGAGCCATTCCAGTTTATTCTTGCTTCTTACCGGATGAAATATTATTATACCGGCTATGTCCAAAACTAAATTCCATCATATCTTGGTTTGTGCCTTTCTGATCGGAGCCTTCCTTTCCGGCTATCTGATTTTGCGCATCTTAAGTGACGTCTACTATGGGGGTCTGCCTCCAGACTATTTTGACCTGGCCGGATTGTTGGTGGCCGGGATACTTTTCCTCGTCTGCAGTTGCGGGATCTTGATGACTATTCGGATCATCAAGGTTGTTTTGGAACGGCGGGAATCATCACGGTTTATTGTCACCGCCGGCCCTGCCCCCATTGATCGTCCCCCTCAAGACGGGCCGCCCCAAGCATCAAAAAATATCGCATTAAATCAACAGGGTAAAACAGATCAATCAAGCGAAGACGATCTTCGGCCACTTGCAGTATCAGAGGCGGACAAGACCAGGCATGATCTGATGACGCTAGCGACTTTAACTGAAATTGAAGAGCTTAAGCGAGCAACCTGTGAGGAGCGGACGGCTGAAGTCCGGGAAAGGCGTCTTAGAGAGACGGCTGAAGTCGAGCGGTTGGAATTGGAAAAGCAAATCATGCTAAAAGACTTTTCCATCGAGGACCATCTGGACGCCGTACTGGCCAAGATCGATCAATTGGACAGTCTTACGCCGACTTCCAATATATTAGGTAAGGCATTAAAATTATACTCTTGCATCAAACAAAGACAAAATAGCGAATAAAAACCCTCATGGCCCAAGCCCAGGCCACGGGACTCTTTTCTCTTGGCGACTCAACCTGGTTTACTTCTTGACTTTGACCAGAATCATTAGCCCAAATCGGGAAGCAATTAATTTGTGCAGATAATTTGGTATGTTGACTTTAACCATGCGCAATGGAAGACAGTACCGGGCAAATCTGATTTCGGAAAAGTGTCTGAACATCTGCCGCAGTTGATCTCTGGTGTAAGCCTTTCCTATGGGGTTATCCGCCCCGTCAAACATCCTGACGAAATCTTCCGGGGTATCGGCCCAGGCCATTCTTTCCCGTCCCCGCCCCTTCATTGTTACTTTGAGAAACCGCATCGCTCCCAAGACCTGCCTGAAGAGGAAAGGAGAGCGGAAAATGAAATTACGGTAGTAGACCCCAATGGCGGCCTGTCCACCCGGGACCAGGACCCGGTGGATCTCATTAATACATCCTTGCGTGTCGGGCGTGTGATGGATGACTCCTTCGGAAACCACGAAATCAAAATATTCATCTGGAAAATCTATTTGTTCTGCGTTGCCTACGGCAATTTGACCCGGAAGGCCATATAGTTGTTGGGACAACTCGGCCAGTTCGACGGTCTTTGGTGATATATCAATGCCATAGTATTCGACATTCAGTTTTCCGAAAAGACGGTTCCAATATCCCGGGCCACATCCCAGATCCAGTATCCGCTTGTTGTCCGCATTTAAAGGTACCCATCCGGTCAAATCTCCACAAAATCCGTCGTTGGTCTTAATCCGGTCAAATTCCTCAAACCAGGCCCTGGTGCCCACCGGCTGTTCGATTTCCCCAACCAATAACGGCCTGGCATCCCAAAAATCCCGAACGGCATCGACCGTGTTCTTCATATCGCTTTTCCGCATTGTTCTCGATCCCGTAATCCAAAATGCCTTCAGACCCATTTCAAGGTGTGACACTTGAGTGATACGCAACCCGTACCCCAATGTCATTGACTTAAGCGTGCAAGGTCATCGGATCCCATTCATAAATAGTCTATTCCGATTAAGCCCTGAAAGGGCGCTCTAGGTTAGCCCAGGGCAACGCCCTGGGTAGGGGTGGCGACTATATAAAAACCGTGTAATAGTCACATAAAACCGCCGGCAATCCCGTACTTAAGCCGTAG
>JADFYA010000027.1 GCA_015233285.1 Deltaproteobacteria bacterium
CCCCCCCGCCTGTGACCGCTATAGTATATTTTAACCCTCTTGTTAGTGCGACCCTCAAGACATCACATTTTCCAGGGGCCCCCGGTGGTCGATTCATGCGGTTCCATCGGCCGTCGGGTGTATGCCCCAATAAAAGGAAAATGATTCCCGCAGGATCAATACCCTTGCAAGGTTCTTCTTTGCCATGGTGCTTGTCTCCATTGACCAAGACCGGCGGTTTTTTGGCCTAATTGGCTTTGCTGATTCCCTCGACCACTTTCTGGCTGTTCTGGTTGAGGTGCCTGACCTAATTGGGCGGTCGGCTGGGCCGGTGCCGGATTTGCTGCTCCGCTATTCGTGTACCATTGGCTCGACGGTGTAAATGTCCTAAATGCCCGCTCTTGCGCCAAGTCTGGATTCATACCGCTATAGACCAAGCCTTGAAGCATCTGATTTTGATTGATATAGCCGCCGTCACGATAGCTTTCCAAGGCAGGCCGCTGAAAATTCTGGAACATTCTATCTTGAATTACACCAGGGTCAAGCTGCCGGGCCTGCAGTTCTTTTAGATAGTCGGATTGGTTTATAGCTCCAAGGCCACCCGTGGTGTCGCTATAGCCTTGACCACCATAATCGGTATCGTCACTCATTTTATCTATCCTTTCGTGCCATATAGGCCATCATGTTTTATTAAGTTAAAACAATATAGTATCTCACATTCTATATCGTCATTGAGGTTCCCGTTTAGCAAATCCGGTGAGCCTCAACCATTGGCGATGTCCTTATACTGATCTGAAAATTGACAGGACACGTCTTTCTTACCCTGAAACCGTTTGTAAGCAGCCAATTGTTTAAAATAATCACGATTGCTGTCATAAAGAACATCGCCTGGCTCGTCAGCTTCACGGTCTTCGGGTAGCGGACCCAGCTCGATATCAATATCCGAAAGATCGGAATGTATGGCTTGCCACACGTTAAAGAAACGCTCTGAGAAGCCATCCATCCGCTCAGAAAATTCATCTTTTATCTGGCTGTATTCATTTTTTAATTGGGATATTTCCTCTTGATACTGGCCGATTACTCGTTCCTCAATCTCGTTTAGGCGTTCACGGACATCACGCACCTGCGCTCTAACGCTGTCATTCAATGATGGATCACGGTACCGGTTAACCGCCGCCAGGATTATCTTTCTAAGCTCGCCGGGATAAAGAGCCTCAAGGGCATCAAGTTCGGTTGCCCCTTCACCGAACCGCTCCTCAAATCTTCCGGCCCGTAATTCGGTTTCTTTGATTGGTGTCCGTGGCAACCGGTATTCCTGGCACTGCTCAGGCGTCAACACAATCGGCATCAATCTGATATCAAGCGGTTTGCCGCTGTCACGAACAAACTTTTCAATTTTACGTGATACCGCAGTCGGCATTGACCGCCCCGCCGGGTCAAAATCGGATATGTAAAAGATCCGCCAAGGGCGCCCATCACTGGTGATCCTGTCCATCAACCACTTAACATGGGTGATAGAAATTTCCCCGACACCAGTAACAAGGTTGATCTGATTGATTTCACAGAGCGGTTTTAAAATGTCGTTCATCGTGGACTTCTCGGCCCAAATTTCTAAGACATATCGATTATTGGCCTGGAACCCGCTCAACTCATAACCTGGCCAATTCGGCAGTTCCGGCAGACGAAAGTTGAAATCAGGATAACCATAATCTATACCGACCGTTGGAGAAACCAAACCCTGGGCATGGACGAACGGCTTACTGCTCCGCCGGTCATCAAAAGCCCCAGGATCAACCAACCCTTGATATCTTGCGTACTTGCTCGCCAAATCAAGTTGGTTCCAACATCCGTCTGTATTTTCGTATGGCTTGCCATTCGGCAGCTTTATCGCTGGCGACTGAGAGATTATCTGATAATGAACGCGCCGCAGATGGACACCTTCTCTATATCCGAATTGCTCCCACAGCCCGGCAAACCATTCGGCAAGTGCTAACTGCCCCGGCGCACCAATACTAAATGGATCATTCCCAACCGCCAAAGCGAATAGATCAGATGATCGGCATCTGAGTTTCTTCGCCCATATCTTAAAATTTGCGTGATCAAATTGCATGTTTATCTGATCCTTATGTTGTGCCGGGACAACAGCCCGGTCATTTAGGTTATGTCAAAAGTGATATAGCTCTCTAGTTTCTTTTCGCCTCTGATCCGGGTAACTGGGTCTGGTGTATAAAATTTACGCATTGGATAACCAGGTTAGTAACACATCACTATGTTTCAAAATAGAACACCCAGACGGTTAGCTAATCGAAATAACTTGCTAATACGGTCGTTGATACTATCCGAATTGGGTGAAAAGCCTATCCAGAATGCCCGCTTGTTTTTCGGTCAACTTCCTGCCTTTTCCAACCTGTCCGGCCACACCTTGAAGGAAATTCCGTTCCCAGCCGTTCAGATCGGCCCAACAAAACTTAATTCTGTCGATTTTGGCCAACCAGGACGTGTATGGTCCGCTCGTCGGCGCTGGCCGGGACGTGCTTATCGCCGACGTGCTGACCGAGACCATTGGCCGCGGCTGAAGGACTTGGGGCCAACTCAACCGGTGTTCTTTTAGAAGCTTGTTAGCCATCCGAATGGCGTTCAAAGCTTCGCCGTCAAAGGCCGAATCAGTCATGCCAACCAGTTTTGTCACCCGGTCGAGAATTTCAGGCGGAATCGTCATGTCGCTTCCAAAGGCCTCATCAATGGCATCTGCAACGATGTTGCCCGCATCCATTCTTTAGTGTGCAGAAACACGTCAATGTCAGAACGGTCGGGCCGTCGGCTGTATTTCAATCTGGTGACCAAAACAGCGAGAACCATGCGCCCATGCGGAATGGAGACCTCCGGCATCATTTTGGAGACCTCATCCCTGAGCGCAAAAGAACTTACGCTCGTCCGCCTGGGCCGGCCCTGGAATTGACGCAGCCAATCAACACAGGTTTGAATCTGCTTCAGTGAGTCGTCAGTAAAAAACTCGCCGTGATCTTCAATCCAATATCCCTCGTCCGAGATTTTGAATCCGTGTACGGTTAGACCGGATTCGTCCCTGAGAACTCGCTTAATCTGGCCGATGGTGACGATCATGTCTCGCCCCCGATGTTCGAGTTGACCGGCTCGGGCCGCCATTGGAAGTCAGGTCGGTTCTGCCCCGCCGGAACTCGGTCGAAGTGGTTACACCTTGGCCGGGCGTATGGGTCCGGGATAAATCTGTCGGTATGGTGGCCGAATCTGGCCGGGCGAAAGCAGACATTCATTTCTTGTTTCTGGTGCCACAAAAGGTAGCTACAACTCCCACAACTCAACTCGGGTTGGATATCAACGGCGGCCGCCGGGCCGGGCATGGTCCTGGGCGTTCTGACCCCCTGGTCAATTATCTTGGCCCCAGGAAATTCATGGACAACATCACCCGGCGTGACCGGCTCGGGCTGAGGTTCGGCCTCTTCTGGGCCAGGGTTGGCCTTCTCTGACCCGTCTATGGCCGCTTCTGGCGTGTTGGTGGCCTGATTGACCTCTGGTTTGGCCGGATTCAGCTTCTTAGCCGCCAACTTTAGCCCTACCTTGACCCACGTCCGCAGATTCCCGCCAGCCTGGTGATATTCAGTCGGATCTTTAAACCTTCCGCCGTCTGACTTTGTCGGCATCACAAGCCGATACCTATTCGGTAACGTGGCCACCCAACCTGTCCAAGCAGCGGGTGCCCCGGCTGAATCAGAATCAAAAGCAATCAGGGCAATGGGTGCCCGCTGGATAAGAGAGAAGGTTTCTTTATCTGGATGATGTTTGACACCGCCCAAGGCCACGCAATGAACTAAATCTCCAGCTTCTTGATGAATTAAGACGGCGTCCAGTTCACTTTCAACGATGATGGTCGGGAGATTACCATCCCCTTGTAGAAGCATAGATCCAATCTGGCCTGGTGGATTAACTTCCCAGTATTTTTTGTAACTACCGGTGGCCTCATCACGTCGGATCTTAAAATGTACAATATACCGTTGCCCTTCCATATGCCGGTAGACCGGGATAACAAGTCCGGCCGGGATACAAAGCTTCGTTAATCTGCCATCGTTTTTCAGTTTTGGCTCCAATCCCCAATCTTCACGTGGCCGATATTCTGTCGAAGGATTAAATCCGAGACCAAGATTTTTGGCTGAGTCCTCGTTAATCCCCCGGTCTTTGAGATAGGCCAGCATTTTCAGGCCAACCGGGCTGAAGAGGTTCTTTGCCGCCGCTGCCTGTAGCCGAATAGATTTTTCAATCCACCGCTGAGGAGGTATAGCCAATGAGTTTAGACGGACGGGTTCGTCTACCTTGGCCACCTTGGCTAAACTCGTTGGCCGCCGGGATACGGATTGACTGCCTATTTCTGAGATTAAGTCTGGGGCAAATCTTTCGGCCAACCATGTGGCCGCCGACTTAAAATCACAGCCTAAAACTAACCTCACCAGTTCGTAGGCATCCCAAGCTTTACCGCAATTAAAACAATGACAATAGTCGTCTACGTGATTCGGTGCTGGCTTAAGTGAAAAACAAGTCCCGGATTCAGACGAATGACCAGTAGGACATTGGCCCAATAAAGAGGAATTCAGCTTCAGATCAAGCTCTCTGGCCACAGAAACGATCGGAGACAATGATTTTAACCGCTTGATTTGTTCTTTATCCATGAGTAGACCCTTCACCTGATAAGTCTGGCCGGTTCCTAAAAGGTTGGAGGAGAAAAACTCGTCACGAGTTTAGACGAGTTTTCTCTCTCCTTTAGGAGTGAGTCCGTCTAGCTTCGATCATATGTAAATTCAACATATTAGAGTTTAGACGAACGAGTTTAGACGGCGAAACTCAAATTGAGTACTTAAGGTATTTGTTTCAAGACCTTATCTCTTTTATCAAGATAGACGAACATGGCCGTCTATCTTCGTCTAAACTGCCAAACTCATGAATCGGTTCTTAGGTCATCATCGGACCCAGCCCGGTCACTAACCTCAACCACTTCTCTGGTTTGTCTCGACCCTTCTTCCCGCCTGGGGACTAACCTCAAGTGGCCGCTTCGGACGCCAGCGTTGACGGCATCGACTATTTTTTCTCGTTTCCATTTCACCGGAAACTTTTCTTGCATTTGGTCCCGGACCAATTTGCATTTGTCGCTTTTTGATAATTCATATTTGGTGAATGATTCATTGACGTTATGTAATAGTGTGCTTAATGTTTCACCCATGCTACGATAGTGGTCGGCTGTCGGGTCACATGGAATTAGAATCCCACCCACACCGCGCTTAAGAATCATCCGGCTTTCTTGCTCAGGCGAATAGTTAGTCTTAACCAGGTCCAACACCACGTAGTTTTTGTAGATAATTCCGTATTCATCAGCTTCTGACTTCTCCATCTTGTGTAGACCAACCGCCCATCTGATTCCGTCTTCCAGGGCGCTTCCGCCGCGAAACATCCCGGTGGAATTGCTCCCGGCTTTGGCTTTTGGTACGTGATGGGTAAATAGCGTCGTCAACTTATATAATTGGGTCAGCTCTTCCAGGGCTTGAACCCACTGAGTGTTATGGTCGTTGCTGTTTTCGTCCAAGCCATACCAGCGTGATTTAGGATCAATAACCAGAACGTCCAGGTCTCTAAAAGCTTCAATGGTTAGCTTCAGCCGGTGATACCACTCCGTCCGCCTTGGATTCCCGCCTTCAAGCTTCATCAACGGGCCACATTGTCCAACAACTGACTTAACGTGGAAGTTATCTGGAAACTCGGCTTTGCCTCCGCTAATCGCCCATAGGCGATGGGCAATAATTTCTTCAGGGTCTTCCGCCGCCAGCATCAAGACATTAAATTTCCTGGTGGGCTCGAACAGCCCGAATTTTGTTCCTCTGGCAAGGCTATGAAGTAGGTGCATCATAAAAAATGTTTTCCCTACACCGCCGCTGGCCGCAACGGCTCCGACTGTTCCCCGCGGCAACAAATTGTTGAAAACCCAGTCTATCGGTGTTGGCTCGATGGTCAGCCAGTTCGCTACTAGTGAATCACCAGGCGTCGTCAATGGGGCCAAGATGGGAGCTTCTTCTTTATCCTGCTGGTACTGCGCCTGCTCTTCATCATGTCCGGCCGCAAGGTCTTCCTCAAGACGGGCCTCTTCCTCATCTACATCGGGTTCGCCTGGGGGAATGTCCGGCCGGATCGGGATTGGGCCAGCCTTCGGCCCTGGCCGGGCGGTCTCGGTTGCTGAATTATTTGCCATCGGTCCGGACCTCCCGTGATTCGGGGGCCTGGCCTTCAATGAGCTTGTCTAAGTCGTCTCGATGGTAAAAAATCTTGCCGTTGATTTTCCTATACCGGGGAAAGTTGGGGCTTCGTTTCCGAAGTTTCTCCAAATATTGGCGGGAATAAAGACCGTCCAGATAGGTGGCTGCCTCGGGGGTACTGAACAAAAGTTTGATTGTTTGACTTGCCGTGATGGTTCTTGGGCTTGACTGCTTCTTCATGGGGGAACACCTCGTTTATTTAGGTTAAATTGGTCTTAACCCGTTCATGAGGTGCTTTTGAGGTAGGGACAAGATGGGATTGGTTTTGAATAAAATAAGCTTTTACCGCGAAATAGGTCTTGACCTGATCAACCATTCTGGTAAAATAATAGTTCAAAATCAAACAGGGAAAAGATTTCTGCTTGGCGGCTGAATCTTAATCCCGGCTTCCATCATGTCCCGTTTTCGAGCTCGCAACTCTGAACGGGACAAACTTATTTATGGGCGTAACAAAATCCTTTACTTACCATTATATAAAAATGTGACCGGTCGTCAAGGTGATTCTGCGTGTGTCTTTTTGTGTCCAGGCATAACCCACAATAAATCCATTCATTCCAGATAGATCACTCATGGACGCTTGATCGGCCCTGACGCCGGGGGTCAGAAAAGACTTTTATCGCCTGGTTCGTCACCGGTCGCCGCCTGTCGGGCCGGGCTCTTCCAGTTTCCTCAATTACAGAATAGCCTCAATCCCCTTGCGCCTAATTACATCCAACAGCACAAGCGCCGCCCCCGTCGGACGCTTTTCGCCACGCTCTAATTGGGAAATGTATCCTGCCGTCAAATTCAGATAATGGGCAAACACAGCTTGGCTCATGTGCGCTCGTTCGCGGATAGCTCGAATGGTTGCCCCGGTCAAAGATTCAACTTCGGGTTTGCCCTTAACGCCAAGGTGCCGCATGGTGATTTTTTCGTAGGCATCTTTATCCATCAGGCCGATTCTGTGCATCCCTTCAGCCGTTTCAAGTAGGGCCTGGGCCAATCGACTAGGTTCTTTGCTTTTCTTCGTCGTAATTTGTCTCATGTAGTTCTCCTTCCTTGACCGCATAATCAAGGCCATCAACTGTCGTCTCAAGCCATAATGCCGCAGTTTCCCGCAGAGTCTCCAGTTCGTCGTCTCCGATGTTTTCTCGTTCATTTTTGGCAAAGCCGTAAACAAAGATAGCTCGGTCACCGAACCGGTAGGCTATAAGTGACCGATACCCTCTTGAACGGCCTTGCCCTTTCCGTGGAATCCGTTGCTTAATGATTCCGCCGCCTAAATTGGCATCCACTATCCCACGTTCAGCCCGTTCAATCGCTTCGTTTAAACTGTGGTCTTCGATATGCTCTTGCCGGGCATAGCGCACGAACCACTTTGTTTTGAAAATTCGCACGCAGCCTCCTTCTATACTATGAATTATAGCACCATGAATTAGAGATTACAACAAGAGTTTGGGGGTTCAGCAAAGAATAGATTAAGCCGTCGCCTCTTCCAATTGATTCCGCCAGCCGTTGATCAGGTAGCCGGTTGGGTTCGCCACCATGTGAAGTTTTTGCAGTAGGGTCTTGATCACCGGCAAAATAAATGGAAGTTGGTCTTTCTTGCTCATGACCCACGTTCGGGCTTTGGCCGGTAGCTGAGACACCAGGACTTCTGCCTCTTCAGCCGCTTTATCCGCCGGGTCAGGTCCGAAGCAACTCGGCCAGGTCAAATTATGGGTGGTGGCGAACCTTGCCCGGTGATCAGGCCGCAATCCGGTTTGATAATCCTTGGTGATCGTTTCAGCACAATGTTTACAGCACGCCATTAAGTTTCCGACGTCGGCCAGGTCCAGCTTGCGGCTGGTGTCGATCTTCACCGGGTGCAGTTCGGTGGCTTCCTGGGAACAAGCAAGGCATCGGTGGCCGGACCAGGCTTTGACGTCTTCAAATGTTTTTAGAGAAAGGTTTAAAGAGACAGACGACGGGACCTGTGACGTGGGTGCTGGCTTCGGTTCGGGCTGGATGTCTGTTTGTTTTTTTCTTATAAGGACGTTTTCTTTTATGTAGGTCACTGGCGTACCTTGAACCGGCCTTTCGAGTTCGCTGGTGGACTTCAATGGTCTGCTGGTGACCTCTATTGACACGTCCCTGACTTCCGGCTGGGCCACCACAACAACCTCAACCGGGTGATCCGTGGGCCGGGGCTGGGCCGTTGTGGCCTTCAAAGTGGGCGATTGCCTTGCTACGACTGGTTTTTCAGGTCTACAAGGCTTGTTTTGGGCTTCCATGACCGGGTGGTATTCAAGGCTGCGCGCAAAGCCACGTTTTTTGATTATGATCAACCCGGCGTTCAGTAGTTCCCGGATAGCTCTTTTTGCCTGGCTAAGGCTTAGGCCGCACCATTTGGCTATCTTAGATTGACGCGGCCAACAGAATCCTTTTTCGTGGCTTCGGAATCTAATCATGGATAAGACAACTCGACCGGGTAAAGACAACTCGGTCATGGCCATTACACTGTAAAAATTGGTGTCGATTGCGGATGATATTTGAATTTGCATGATTAGGGCCTCCGGGAATCATTAGACCCTGGAAGCAATCGGCGAGATTTTTTGGCTGGTAGAAACACACTTGATTATTGACATGGATTGGGTGCTGTCATATAATCAGGTTTGTGGGTAGTGCGTTTCTGGCCATCTGATCCAACCGACTTTCTCAGGGTGCGGGTTGCTTCGATGGCCTTAAACGTTTTTAGGCGCTCAAGGCTCTTGAGTTAACATACAGTCAGGGACTAATGGGTGAGATTTATTATCGTTCTTGGGAAGCATCTTCTCGTTACGCATTGTTTCAAACTTCGCCAGGGTCTCACTGGGGATTTGTCTTTTCCTCAACTCACGCTTTGCCTTAGGGGATAGCGTTAAGATCTCGCCGTCAACCTCAATCCCGCCGAAATATCCGGCAGCATCCAGTAGAAGCAAAGCCTCCGGGGATAATCCTTTCGCCTTTGTCTTTTTGATTTTCATAATATGCGGCTTCCTCTATGGGTTAAACTCCCGCCACAATACCTTCCAAATCGAAAAACCTCAAGCACAGGGCTTAAAAAAAGCCCCGCCAGATTGAACCAGCAGGGCCTTCGTGGTCATCAGTGTTGGGTCTGTGCTGCCTCGTCCTTCATCATTTGCCGGGCCTGCTCCGTCCGCGATAACGGCTCGGGCTGATCCGGTCTGACACCCGTTGTCGCCTGTTTGATCTTGTCAAGGGTGCGGCCGAATAGCCCACTACAGAATTGACCCATCTCCGCAATCATCTGGAAATGGCTAATCGTCAACTCCCTCGGGTGATTGGTTACCAGCCGGGTTGCCTCCGAAAGAACATTACCAATCGTATCTGAATCAACGTCATGCGATTGATAAAATGGCGTTTCAATCCTGAAATTGGGCGATACTGGGACGTCGTGGATGAATAAGCAGAGCTTGTTGAACTGCTCCGCAGGGACCATTTCATAAGTCCGCACCTTAAACTCCTGGTTGATCCTTCCAGTTAAGTGGGCGAACCCTCGTTTGATCGCCAAGGCGGTAGTCGCCGTGGCATAGACCTTTCGCGTGATCATACTCTTGATGATCTCTTGTTGGCCCGCAGCCAATCCAGTTCCGATGATCCCAAACTGCCTCTTTTTGTTTCTTCTGCTCATCTTTTCTTCCCTCCAAAAACAGTACCGGCGAGTTCAAAGAGCGTTGCTAAAGGCCGTCAAACTAACAGCCCGCTTAGGCATCGCTACCTAAGCACCCTCTCTAAAAACGCCGGTAAATTTTCTGGAATAAAAAATAGCCAATCTAACGGGTGGCAATCCGAGTTTGAATCTTCCTTCTTAGCGTCATCAGTTTTATCTGGGTCTGTCGAGGAAGTCAACTTTTTTCGGTGGTGATCATGAATTTCGGGTGGGGCCATCCAGGGTCGTCACGGTGGGCGCCTCCAGGACGTTGCTCCCGGTGGGTTTGTCGCAGAGTTTCAAGATAATGGTTTATTTTCCTGGGGGCGCCGTGCGCCAGGCTTTGTCGATCACGCTGAGGAAATATGGGCCATGCTCGCCGGAAAGACTCAGCAGCAGGTCGCCGATGAAATCGGGTGGCCACGGGATGGGGTGGGTATTTTATACCGCACCCTGGCCCCGAAAATGGGGACGTCCACCGAATGGACATCCTCGGGCTGACATCGGTCCAATTCTGGATAGGTCTATGACGTAGACGCCATCTACGCCATCTCTGGCCACTACAGATTCACATCCTCGGGCTGGTGTAATCTCGCGAAAATCGTTAAATATCAACAAGACCTCGGTGGCTTACCTGGCTGACCGGGCTTCCATGTCTCGCTGAAGGCCTTAAAATCTTCCACCTTGACCCACCATCCATCTTTCCGCTTTACCGCCGGTAAACTTCCAGACGCAATCAATTCCCGAACGCTGGTCGGGCTGAGACCCAACTTGAAAGCGACCTTAACCACGTTATAATATTGGTTTTTATCAAGCGGTTGTGATGGGCAGATCATCCGCTGAAGGAAATCTTGACGAACCCGGCCCCAATCTATTTTTTCATGGCCAGGCTTGAGCGTCTTCACGGCTGTCATCGGATAGAATGTCTCACAGCCGGAAGCGACCGCGCTAACCTTCGGCCATCCGGTGGGCCGGACTTGCGGCATGGGCCGCTGGCAATGTCCAATGTCGTCGGTCTCACCCTGGAAACCAAAGCATCTTGAGCAAGTCATCTGAGAGCTAACATTTTGTTGCATCTTGCTTTCCCTTATTTAGATTGTAGTTACAGAACGTTTTATCTATGGTGTTAACGTTTTGTTATGAATCAGGTCGAAGGATTTGTGCTATCAATTCAGCCAGGTTGACGAATCCCGGCATCAGGCCAGGGTGCAGATGGAATCAGCTTCGTGGGCGTCGTTTAGGTGGCTGGCTGTCCCGCCGACGGCCTCGTTTTGGTATCCGACCTCCAGGTCAATGGCGTCGGGAAAGACCACTTGAAGCGGCTATCATGGCGCCAGGAAGGTCATTTTGAGGATAGGTTCTACTCCTGGCCTCCGTGCGGATCTCCAGGTCGTCGGCGAAACCGCCGCAAAATTGCGCTCGTTAAACCAGCCCTCCGTAAAAGTGCGGGCGGGTCCAAAGTTCGAGCAGGGCATTAATGCGATTTCAAATCGCATTTAACCTGGCGGTCCAAATCTGGACTCTGAAATCAGGCGGCGCAATTTTGCGCCGTCAAGCCACCCCATAATTGAGGTGGTCAGTTCCCGGCTTCCAAAGCTCAAACCTCACTGCTCAGATTTGAGCCGTCAAATAGGGGTTCTAAGCCCAAATAAAGAAAGCGACCAGGCCATCCGGATCGCCAAGA
Source organism: Deltaproteobacteria bacterium (assembly GCA_015233285.1). Next base: position 11,666 of record JADFYA010000027.1, read on the forward strand.
TGGTCATTGCCTGGGTTCGGTGATAGCCCGGAACTCTTATTCTGCCCGGTCCTGGGCCTTCTTTTCCGCCCTGGCCAACAAACCTTGAACGGTCGATGTTCCCCAAATATCCCGTCCTTGGATCGTATAAACGCCGGATTGATTCAACAGTTTGGCAATGATATTATACGATAGCCCTTCAGCCCGCCGGGCCTGCAACCAGGGCAATAAAAGGGCTTTGTTTGTCTTCCAAAATTTGAAACCGTGGCCCATCTGGGCCTTGATCTCGGCCAGTTCCGAATAAACCCGGTCATCCATTGCCATCACCGCCAGGGCCATCGGGTTTTGCTGCCGCGGCCTTTTGCTTATCTTCAGTCAGCCGGTGGATAGTTGAAAAAAGCCATTTGCCACCTCGCCTGGTGACAATCCCGGCTGCGTTCACTGTGTTGGCCAGGATAGAATGGGACCTCGTCCTTGGTGAATGATTAGCCTTAACCCAATTTCGTAGGGCTTTTTGTATCTCATCGAATTCAGCCCCGGCGTCTTGCATGGCCTTGATTTTGGCCAGGGCCGGGTCAATTTTGGTTCCGGCAACCGGTGGAGTTGACTCTTGGGCCTCGACTTGTTCACCCGTAGCACTACTGTACTGCTCAACTTGTTCTGCTTGAGGTGACGGCTGAACTTCGGTCAGGACTTCCGTAGCAGCTTCGTACTGCTTGTACGTGGCGATACATTGTTGTTCTGTAACAGCATTACCGTCCTGATCGGTCGTAGCAGTTTCGTAGCAGAACAGGCTATCTTGTTTCATTCCCAGTAAGTTATCAACTCTTGGTTCTGTAGCAGTTTTGTACTGCTTACCCGTAGCATTACTGTTCTGCTCTAAGATTATAACCCGTTCGAGTAGTTCCACCGTGCCATCTAATATCCGTTCAAGTAGCCCGGTGTTGTCATCTTTGGCCGGTGTCAGATTTCGGGCCTCACTACCCTTGGCGATATCCTTCAAGAGCCGGTTAAACAGTTCGTGAAGCGATTCCTTGGGCCGCTTCAGTGAATCCACAATGGCCACGGACTCACCATCCAGAATGATAGTCACCCGTTTCCCTCCGTCACCCATCCGCTCTTGCGCCCAAGCCTTAACTCTTTCGGCCTCGGTTGTAGCCATAGTTGACCCCTTGTAGCAGTACGTTACTGGTAGCTTTACTGTGCTGGTAGCATAATGGTACTGGTAGCAGCACGTAACTGGTAGCAGTACAAAGATGTTACCATTACTGTACTGGTAATGGTTCTGTACTGGTAGCACTACTGTACTGCTATTGCAGGAAAGAATCAAGACAATTCAGCCGCCCCGCCAAAGAGGCATCATCGGCTTAGGTCGCCACAGCCAGGGAAGCGGGCATCCGCATCATCCTGTCTTGCTTCTTCCTCAAAATTTAAGCATACAGGATCTTGCTTCAACCATGAAATCAGATTATAATATTATCAGGTTGACTCAAAAACAAGGAGGTTGCCATGAATCAGAAGACAGTTTACAGAACGGAAGATTTCATCCATGACGCATTGATAATCTTGGTCATCCTTATTGTGGTCGCTGGCACTATTTATTTGATGGAGAAAGCCTTTTAACTGCCGGATAAATAAGGAAAAGGTTGGTGGATAGTCCCAGCCTCAAAGAATGGCTGATTTTGCTTGATTAGCCCGCCGAAATCGGCTATATCGGTGGAAATATCAACCGCTAACCAAAGGATTGACATGGCCAAGAAACCCTACACACCGCCGCGAGCAATTGATTTGAGCTTGGAATCACTGACCGGGATAGGTGCGGGGCAATGCGCCTCTGGAAACAGTATAGGCACAGCTAACTGTGGTGCTGGATTCGGCGCCACCAATAATTGCACCACTGGATTAGCCGCCAGCGGAAGTACATGTACTACCGGATATATTACCAATGCTTCAGGCATATTATGCTATAGTGGCAACTTCGCCGATACCTGTGATGCTGGTTCGCCTACTGGAGGCTCCAGGACTAAATGTTCTTCCGGTAGCGGGCCTAATATTGCTCTCTGCAATACGGGCGGCAGTGTTACCGGTGTTTGCCAAGCCGGGGCTGGCGACTCCCTCGCATGCTGGGGTGGAAACGGTCAGGCGGCTACATCTTAACTGGCCACCCGGCTTGATCCCGGCCAAGTCATTCCTTGGTGCCGAATAAAAAAAAGGCCAGGGAGGATGTCCCGGCCTCTTGCCTTATTTGATGATCGCCTCAGTGAACCGAATGAATCTGGTGCTTGCCGACCTCAACCAGGCCGCCACGTTTTTCAAGGAAGCGGATCGCCTCGGCCTTGTCAACACCCAAAGTCCGGCAGGTGGCATCCAGATCGTAAAGCATTTCGCCCTGGTCGTTGCAACCCAAACATGACATCTTCCGCAACTCAGGGAACAACTCGTCAAGTTTTTTGGACAAGTCGGCTTTGATCTCTTCTGGTGCCGTGGCCAGGGCTCGGGATGTGATATCCAGATAGAATTCTCTGATCGGGCCTTCCTGGGTTTCGTCAAGGCCGGTTTCCACCAAAAGTCCGAACCAGGGCATAACTTCCATGAAGGTCATCTTGTTGATCGCCGCCCAATCTTCCACTGTCATCACTTCAATGGCGGTTTCCAGGGCAAATCGTGCAGCCTTCAGACGGCCCTTGCTGGCCAACTTTTGGGCCTGGGAGAACAATTCACTGGTCATAACGTCACATCCTTTATTTGGCGAAAGGCCGGTCTCCCGGCCCTGGCTGATTGGTTCCCGCCTGGTCACTTCATGGCGTTCCTGACCAGTGCGCCGGACCACGGCTTACCGGTCATGGTCTTTTTTCCGCGGGCGTTCAGATTCCTGGCCACATCCTCAAATGACATCCGGTCGGTAATGCCCTTTTGCTTACGGCGTAGCTTCTTAATTTCTTGAACCACTTCCGGCTGTGCCTCAGAATAGCTCTTCCGGCCTTCACATTTCCCGTCCCTGGCTCTTATCCTGGCTCTTGCCGCCGCCAGCTTCAAGACCACCATCTGTTTATCAAACTGAGCGATTGCCCCCAAAATTTGCCGGACCAGCGTCCTGGTCGGATCGCTATCACCAAATAGGTCATCGCCTTCAATAACCGATATAACGTTGACCTCCAGGGTCTTCAGATCGGAGATAATTCGTTCTTGGATCATCAGATCCCTGGCCAACCGGTCAACCTTCTCGAAGATAATCGTCTTGATCCCGGTCCCGTTTTCTTCCAAGGCCACCATCATCTCGGCCAAAGCCGGTCGGGCTTCCAAGGTGCCGCTGACTCCGGCATCCTCAAAGATATGCTCAATGGTTATCCCGTGGGCCTGGGCGTAGTCCCGGATTGCCTGCTCTTGCCGAACCAGGCCATCGCCTTCAACCTGCCCCTTGCCAGAAACCCGAATGTATCCGTAAGCTCTTGTTTCCATTGACATCACCTCCGCATGTTATGTTTGCCTCATCAATCTTAAGGCTATTATCTCATAAATGCGGTATGTTGTCAATCGCTATGAATAATAATTATGTAGAATTATTGTGCGTCAATTTGTCTATTTCAGGTTACATCAAAGAGTTGTCTGTTTTAAACTGCTGATAGTCGATGGCCGTCTTGATCGTCGCCAGGGTGATCTCCTCCGGGTTCTCAACTCCGGCCAATCTGGCCGTCTCAATGGCCGACACAATCACATTGACGGTCTGCTCTTTGAGATTCCAAATTTCTTGCTCCAAATTCATGATTGATCCTTTCATGGCGTTTTGATATGGTGCCTTCGACCGGGCGTCTCCGGCAGAACTCCTTTCCTTCGGCGGTGAGTGACCCTCCGTCGGGGGCGTCCTGGTCAACTCTCGCCCAAAGAGAAAATCTTGATTCCAGAATCAGAATATGCCATTGTGGTTGCGACCGGCGTCCTGGTCGATTATTAGCCAAAACGTTCTCCTCCGGGGCGGTCCCGGAAACCCAGCCAGGGCGTCGGTCAACTTCTGATTGTCTTTCGGGACTGAATCTGGCATCATTATCGTGACCAGACGCTTCCCCGGAAGATACAGCCTCCTTCCAAAACTTGGCCCGCAGCCATTAAAACGGAAGCGTCATGGTCATCTCTTATTGTCTCCCCTGGCCGGTTCTGGCATAACGACTTTGACCGGCCCCGGCATTGCGCTGGACTTCCCCCAACAGTTCGGCCATAAACGTCGGGTGCTGGTCACCTTCAAAACCCAGCCTCAAGCCGAAGGTTCATATCATGATCGTTGAATCCACTATATCAGATGACGGCAGGATCTTGACGATTACCATAACCGGTAGGTTTGACATCCTGGGCCATGCCTGTTTCTCTCAGTCTTATAATGACAAACTTGAATCGGTATCTACAATAGTGATCGACATGATCAATGTGGAAAGCATAGACAGTGCAGCGTTAGGTTTACTTTTTGTTCTTTGGAAGAAGGCCATGGAAAATAAGGCTGAAGTCATCCTTTCAAACTGCAATCCTGATGTGAAAAAAGCTGTTCAAGTCGTCCGTTTTGACAAGCTCTTTAAGCTCGTTTAGAAATACATTCCTTACATCTTATCATACCTGTTCTTCAGCCTGTTCCAGCCTCAGTACGGCCAAAACTACCTGGTCTATGCCCTTCGTGGTTACCCACTAAACCCGCCTGATACAGAGCCATGAACGCTTCAGGCGGCCGATTGCAGGGTGTTGTGTCTGGACTGATCCCTGATCCGGGCGCCGTGGGCCTGGCCTAGATGCCATCTATGATGATGCTGATCGACACTCCGATGGTGTACGGGTATCCGTATGACTGGCCGTGGCTGCCGGGTGATCAAAAATGATGGTGCGTCCGTCCGTGCCTGGTCTGTTCCCTCTGGCTGTCCTGGCTCTGGCTTGGGTAGCCCCACCCCCGGTCTTGGGTCCCATCGAACCCGGAACGCCCCCCCGCCTGTGACCGCTATAGTATATTTTAACCCTCTTGTTAGTGCGACCCTCAAGACATCACATTTTCCAGGGGCCCCCGGTGGTCGATTCATGCGGTTCCATCGGCCGTCGGGTGTATGCCC
>JADFYA010000280.1 GCA_015233285.1 Deltaproteobacteria bacterium
CGGCCCGGTGTCGTTGGAGATAACCAACCTGGCCCCAAGCAACAGCCTGGTCAAGGTCAAGACATCACTATTGTAGATCCTAATGGGTGGCTTGGGCAATCCCTCAATTACCTTCGAAATCAGCTTTCGTTCCCGCTTGATGCCGGTGACCACCACATCTAGTCCGTGGCGATCCATTAGTTGCCGGATAACTTCGCGAAACAAGTGGGGCGGGTAGCAACGTCTGATTTCATCAGTCCCGGGGTGAACCACCACATATTCACGGTCCAGGTTGACACCCGCTTTAGAGAGTCTTTCCGCCGGCCGCGGGTCGGAGGCGGCGTTTTTGGCCAGGTGGTCAAGATTTATTGACTTATCTTGAATGGTCGCCCCGATAAAGGAGATCTTTTTGAGTTTATCGTCGATATGGTGATGGGGGTATAAACCCCGAGGATAGGGGTAGGGGCAGTTGAAGAGGAAACTAAAGGTCTTACCGGTCGGGCCGACTCGGAATGGGGCGCCGCTATAGTAGGCAATGATAGGTGCTTCCGGCTCAGTGCCCATAATTTCAATGGAGATGTCGAATGTCCGGTTTTTCATGGCCATCATTAACGGGATATGGGAAGGTATGCCTTTAAAAGTAAGAATTTCGTCAACTTCTTCCATACCTTCGACCAGGGCCGCGTATTTCCTGGTGACCACTACGGAGATCCGGGAACCCGGAAAGGACCGTTTTATTTCTCGGATCGCGGGCAGGCAAAAGAGGGTATCGCCCAATTTAGTTAAAATGATGATCAGGATTCCGGGATTGTCTTCCGGGGTCGGCATCTGCTCATAGCTAGGGGCGTGGTCTTGCCCGTTCACTCGGGCTAAGAGAAAATGTCGAACTAACTTGGTAAAAAACAGTACCTTAAAATTCATGAGAGATTTTCACTAAAATGGTACCAGTTGGCCACCATAATTTTTGCGGCGTTTGCAGCTTCATCTACAGTCACCCGGTTGACATGAATTTCATCCCGGACCAACGACGTCTTTTCACCCCAGGGCGCCCAAATGGCCGTATTGGTCCGACCAAAAATGCCCAGGACCGGGACGCCCAAAGCTGCGGCCACATGCATCGGTCCCCCCTCAAGTGAGATAAACAGATCGGTCAAAGAGACCAGGGCCGCGAATCCTTTAAGTGAGGCGGAAGTGAATAATATTGGAGGCTGATCGGATAATCGGTTCAATTCTTTGACCACCTCTTTTTCTCCAGGGCCATAGGTATACACCACCCTGGCCCCCAGGTCGCGCTCCAACAAACCGGCCAGACGCAAAAATTTTTCCGTGTCCCACCAGCGGTCGTCTTCTACCCGGCCGCTTAAACTGACCCCGACCAGCGGACCGGTCCGATTTTGGCCAAAGTGTTTTAATAAAAACTGCTCAGCCGCGGCTATATCCGGGGGGGGCACAAAGAAAGAAAGCCTTTTGGGACCTTCGCCCGCGCCGACTTTTTTGACAATTAGCAAAGCCCTCTCCACCTCGTGAATCGGGTCCTCGATCGGGTCAACAGGCAGGTTGTAGAAAAAATCAAATTGCGCTTTATTGGCGGGCGGCCTAACCCCCACCCTAACCCCGGCTCGACTGGCGAACACCAGCCAGGCCAGTGAGGCCGAAAAAGTGGATCGAATGCCCAGGGCCAGATCAAACCGGTCCCGCTGGATGTCCCTGATGACCTGCCATTGTTTCCACCAGGCGACCAACCGGCTCTTGTACCGGCCGTGCTTGGCTTTATCATAGACGTATACTTTATCTATCCAGGGCAGCCCGGTGACCACGTCTTCGGCCAATCGGCAGACCAAAACAGCCAGGTAAGCCTGGGGAAATCTGAGCTTCAGGGCTTCCAAAGCCGGGATGGTGCAGACCGCATCCCCGATATTGTCATTTCTGACCACCAGGATGCGCGAAAACTGATCCGGAACATCTGAAAGAGGCTGGTCCTTCAAAGAACCAAACATCATCAGCCGGTATATTGGGGCCAATATTTTGCCCAACCATTTACGCCAGTTCGGGTTCATCTGTTTGCGGCCACCTCATTGATAACAGACATAATCTTAGCCATGTTTTCCTGAATGGTTAATCCCGCGACCCGAGCCATGGCCGCCCGGCCCATGTCTTGGCGGGCAGTCGCGTCAGTCAGCGATTCTATCTGGTCGGCTATCTGGTCTGGATTGGTGGGATCAGACACCACCAGGCCGCTCACCCCAGGCTCCACCACTTCCGAGACACCGCTGATGCGGCTGGTAATGACGGGCAGACCGTGGGCCATGGCCTCCAGGCAGGCTATCCCAAACGGCTCATAAATACTTGGAAAAACGAAGATATCACACCCGGAAAAGCGGCTAAAAGGCTCCGTCACCGGACCGGTAAAGAAGACTTTGTTTAAAAGACCGAGGGACGACACCAGATGCCGGTATGGTCGCGAGCTGCCGCGGCCGACCACGAACAGGGCCGGTTTGATCCCTCTAATGATCAGCCTGGGCATGGCCTTGATGATAAAGTCCACACCCTTCCGGTTGAAGCCGGAACCGACGAACAGGAGCAGCAGATGATCGTCGGACAGGTTGTACTCATTTAAAAGCGCATCCCGGCCGGCCTGCCGGGCCTCCTCGCCTGGGGGATCAACCGGAACAATGGCATTGTGGATGACGGTGATTTTGGAGTCGGCCAGGCCATAATGCCTGATCATTTCTTCCTTGCACCGGTGTGATATGGCGATGACCTTCTTTAATTTCGGGTCTTGAAAAAGGCGCCGTTCAATCCACAGGTAGCACAGGTGTAAGGGATTAATGTGAAAAGTAATTCTTTTCCACCAACTTGAAATTTGTCGCCGCTGCCGCAACCATTCCTTGTGGCATCCGTCCTGGGCGTAAAAAATATCTTGCAACAGAGTTCGTTCGACGCTGAGCACGGCGTCATAATCATGGCCGGTTAAGAGCTTTTTGCACTGCAGGGCGAAGGTGAGCACCCCGATAAAGGAAAATAGCTTTATCTCTTTGACCCGATGGAAAAACAATCCAGGCTGCGTGGAGGCCTGCCATTGGGACGCATAAATATGGACTTCATGCCCTAAACCCAACAAGGCCTGGATAATAAGATTCAAGTATAGTTCCGCCCCACCGAATGGGGTGTAGTTTCTTCTGATAATGGCCAGTTTCAAACTTCCCGCTCCTTGTGAGCCGCCTGATTGACGCTGCAGTGTAACAAAATGATGTTGGATATACCCTGTCGCCCGGAAAAAAGCAAGTAACTATAGTGCCGGACATAATTTTTTTGGCTTAAATTCTTCTCCAGCCGGGCGGTTAAGACGGAACTCCGGCAGAACCCCCTCTTTATTGAATGCAAAACTTGATTTCTTATTTATACAGGTCAAACATCGCCTTGGCCACCTGGCAGCAAAACGGCGACTCATACTGGCCATGATATGAATTGTAATAGGTTACGGGGTCTTTTTTAAGCACGTCGCCATACTTCTGCTGAACCTTGGCATCAACGTCCACCAGCGCGACATTGGCTACTCCGCGGCTCCTGAAATCATCGTAGGCCACTTGGGCATTAATGGCAAACTTGACGATTGGGTCACCCGAACCACCGCACAAGGTGATCGGCGCCTTGGGATTCCAACCGAGCAAATCTTGCTTTTTACCCGCGACGGTCGTGCCGTTATTTGGATTATTGGCCAGGTCATTCAAGTAAGTGGATACGAACATGGCATCCCGAGCTTGGGCCGGCGTGCCTCCCGGCAACAGCTTAGCCAGGGCCGGTGGGTCGAGGATCGTCGGTAATAGAGTTTCGATATAACTGTCATATGGTGGATTAAATACGTCGGAAGCCTTACTATACACATTCCCGTAAACTTTTTGCCAGGAGGTAATCTCAAACGCCACGTTTCGCGGTACATCGTTGCTGATGGGGTGAGTCACCCCGTCGATCAGTGCCGCCGATATATAGTAGGGACCGGCCAGGTGAGCAGCCGCCACCAGATTGAATTCTCCAGAATTTTCCCGCTCGATGGCGCGTTGTGTGGCCATAGCGGCATGACCGCCCTGCGAATAACCGGTGAGCATGACCTTGCCGTTTAAAGCCAGGCCCAATGACGAAGCTGCCTGTCGCGCGGCTCGGATCGAGTCAATGACCACACTTGCTTCCGAGTCCGCATGACAATAGGGGTGATAAGGATAGCCGGACAGGGCGTAACCAAGATAATCGGATGCCACCACAGCGTAGCCTTGGGCCGCAAAAAATGTCATTAATAAAATTGTTTCAGGGTCTTGAGGATTTGCCGTAGTGTGCATCTTGAACAGGTTCGTGACTCGGCCATAAGCGACCAGCGGAAACGGTCCCGAGCAGCCGGCCCCGCTGGGAATCAGAATCGCGGCCGACGCATTGGTCATCTCCCCTGGTTGCATGCCCGGTGTTTGATAATTAATCTGGGCCACCGTGACATTGCATTTGGCTGGGCCCGTTAATGTCTGCAAACCCGTCGCCGCGGTTATCGCATCAAGTTGCGCGGTGGTCAATGTGCCGCCGATTACAGTTGGTTGTCCAATCAGGCTTCCGCGAGGGTTGGGGTTATCGGTGTTTCCGCCGCACGCAGCTAAAATCAGACCGGCAAGGATGGTCAATCCATATTTGCGGTAATTCATCCCGGGCCTCCATAATTTTTGTTAGTTACACCCTTATGACATTGACTTAAGGGGCAGGACAATCGGATCTGATTTTAATAAGTTAATAAATGGCTAATTCCGATTAAGCCCCAACGGGGCGCACTAGGTTAGCCCAGCGTTGCCCCAATGCTGTTGAATTAAGAGTGCAACTCGGGCTGGAGTCCGCTTCATTGTCTGAACCTTGATTACGCTGATTGACTGATTGTGCTATGATATTTGCGGCCTCAAGGCTAAACATGAACCCCCACGGCCGACTCGGCAGCCCAACGTGGGTATTCTGTTTTACTCATAGCCGTTCATTTAATCATCCTAATCAAGGTTCAGACGATCAACATACCGAAATATCTACAACATTATTCTAATT
>JADFYA010000281.1 GCA_015233285.1 Deltaproteobacteria bacterium
CGCCAGACATACCACAATATTTTCGGTCAGGACTAGATCTTAAGAAATTTTGCCCAACAATCCGGCCTGGGGGCGTACAACGCTCCCGGGTGCGGGCCGGGGGCCGGAATCGGCGGGGTTTTCTTCGTTTGCTCCGCCGGCTGTCTGGTCCAAGACGGACGGATTGTGGCTGCAGCCCAAGAGGAAGGTTTACTCGTAGAAAACACGCGTCCCCTCCCCTTTCCAGCGGGACGCATTCTTGACCCTGGATGGGGTGTCCAATTCATCTTTGATCACGGGAAGATTGGGGCGCCTCGATAATGATGAGGTAAAGCTAAGTTTGATCAGTATGCATTATGGCTTGAATTTTAATATAAAAAAACAAAATAAATGGTAATATAATTATATACAGTCTCGTTTCGTTGATCCAACCAAATAATAATATATTAATAATTAAAATTAAAAAAACCAGGTAGGCCTTGATATAGTCTTCTTCATAATATTTCACAAAAAATGATATATAGCCTATTGCACCTAATATGAATAATGAATTTATAATATTTGCCGTAAAGAAGTTATGATAAATTAAGTTAGCGATATTTTTATTTAAATAAAAATGATTGCCTATTAATTGATTCGTCGCATCGGTTTTTCCGTTTGCCCGGCTAACGAATAGCTGATGACGAATGAATTTGGTGTAACTCACCCCGAGGACTGTAAGAATCAACCCAAGGGCAAATTTAGATATAGATACTAATCTAACTCTGATTTTCTGATGGAAGTCATATTCAAAAGAGTCAATAATCATATAGATGGAGATAAATAAAGCGCTCTCTCTATTGAGAATTGAGATAAGAAAAAGAAGAATGAAATATTTTATAGATCTCCTTGTAAAAATACCCCAAACAAAAAGGATGGAGGTTATGGCTTCGATACTATCACAGGTGAAAAACAACCGTTTATCTTGAACCACGACGAACAAAAAAGAATAAGATATGATATAAGGTAAAATCTTTTCATTTAAGGCTTCATCGTATCTCTTAAGGCAAATAAATAAGGTAAAATTCTGGATGATTATGCATAACAATGTAAAAACTTTTAGTGATTTAATGAACGGTAGACCACTCTGGGAGATGAAGTACACAATATAGGGACCAAGGAGCCGGTTTTGATGGGCTATCCAATCAGGTTTCCCTATTATCACTCCGTACGCGGATTTAGATAATTCCTCGAGGTGTGAAGCATGAATCGACATTAACACTTTATAAACAGCAAGCGAGATTACCGCCACCAAAAAAAGATTGACATATGGCTGCGCAAAAACCTTCTCAAATGTTCTGATGGAAAATATCTCTTTATATTCTTTCATGGCCGTCAATCTTCATCTTGTGCATTTTTCAAATCATATGCCTAAATCATTTTAGTCCCTGCTTAGGACCGTCATCTTAAACTTGCAAATAAAACTATCGCGGTAAAGGCCACGGGCTTATTCTATAGTTACTTATTCTCCCCGCAACATCGTGAACAGCTTGTCTATGGAGATGTACCCGTAGGCCGGGAGCCGCCATTCTTTGATGCCGGTAAAGAAGTCTCTTAAAGTCGTATCGATGGCCTGGAAAACTTCGCTGGACGTATTGCGGAAATCGTCGCGGCCGATGCTCAGTTCCAACGCCTGGCAGTTGACGATAATCCGGAAGTGGTGCCAGGAATCATCGCCGATCACGTCATTGTACCGGCGGATGATAAACCCGTCTTTGGCCAGGAATAACCCCTGATACCATTCTCCGCCGCTTTCCACCTGATGGCCGCGCTTGCCGGCAATGATGCCCAGGATGGTGATGGGGATATCAACCATCTCCTTTGACCCGTCCGGTCGATACCGGTACAGCTTCATCACAATCGGGCCGAAATGATAGACCATATCGTTCGGGTCCGGGAGGCCGGCCCCGCTTTTGGTGTCGATGTTGGACTTGGGGAAGATGTGCTCGGAGATGGCGAAGCTGGGTTTGGTTGGGCGCTCTTCCCCCTGATCCCACTGATAAACATTGACCCGGATGCTTTGTTCGGATAAACCTTCCACGTGTTTTCGGACATTTCCGGCCACCGTGAAAAAATTGACGTAATCCTTAAGACCCATGGCCCGCCGGTCGGTATACAAAAAATGATCCACAGACTGCACGTTCAATCCGGTGATCTTGACGGTCGTGCCCTGGGCCGGGTCCATCAACTCGATGTCGGGCGGGCAGGGCGCCAGATCAAACTCCGGCATATCTCCGCCATTGATCTTCCCGATGGGATCATCCATCAACCAGTAGTGGGCTTCCTCCCCCGGCCGCTTGGTCAAGACCTCCAATCGGGAGGAGTTGAAATACAATTTGGTCCCAATACCTTTTTCGCCGATATTGTAATCCTCGGCTTTGGCCGAGTCGGCCACATTAAAAAAATTGTAGATACTGGGTTGGACCTCTTCCCACTGGCTCATTCCGACGCCGTTGTCCTGGACCAAGACATCCAGTCGTTCGGCTAACGTGCTTGTATTTCGAGTTAAATAGACATTGCATCGGCCGGCCCGGGCATCGAAGGCGTTACTGATGGCCTCCCGGACAAAGGAGAAATCGCTTTTAGCCTCTTTAATGATCTGCAATAACAAATTTGCTGTTTTTATTTCGCTTTTAGGCATAACCGACTCGTCGTTCCAGGAAAAAAGGTGGTCCGGCTCTGGTTGCGGGACAAAAAGGGCAATGAACTCTTTGTGTTCGCCCTTACCCAGGGTGGCGCTTCGCTGACCCTGGGCTAGATTATGTAACGCCTTCGGCGTATTAGTGCTGTGGTCTGGTCAAGGTTGAGCTTAGCTTCGGCAATGAATTCTTAAGGCAAATCACCTCGCGCCGGTTGGCGGAACCCATTTCCCCGCAGGGGAAAAACAATCTAGCCCAGGGTCAGCAAAGCGCCACCCTGAGGCGAAATTAGAAAAGGAACAATTGTGCTCGATCAAAGTCTATCCAGGAAAAACGTCTAGGGAACGAGCTTCCACTTACCATTTTCAATCCGGACCATAATCATCGAATCCGTGCCCAGGCCATTATGATCTTCGGGAGTGAGATTATAGATCCCGCTGACACCCACATAGCCTTTGGTTTGTTCAATGGCGTCACGTAGTTTTGCCGGATCGGTCCCGGCTTTTTTAATGGCGTCAGCCACAATATGAATCGCATCCCAGGCATAACCGGAATGGGTATTAATCGGGAATTGTTTGTTATAGTGGTAGACGTCATTATATAAATGAACGAATTCCTGGATCACCTTTTTCTGCGGGTCGGTATCCGCAAGCTGGTCCCAGGCCATCAGCTTGGTTGCAGGCATCATATTGCCTTCCGAGGCAGCCCCGGCCAATTCTATGTATTTGGGATCAGGCAGACCATGGCACTGAAACAGCGGAATTTTGATGTTTAACTGCTTGGTGTTTCTGGAAACAATCGCCCCGGCCGGCCCGGTGGTCCAGCAAACGATGGCATCGGGTTTGCCTGCCGCGATCTTGCTCAGTTGGGCGGTCATATCCAGGTCTTTGGGCCCGAAAGATTCATCGGCCGTGATGGTTATCCCGTACTTTGGGGCCAGTTTTTCCAGCCAGCTTTTCCCGTCCTTGCCGAAGGTGGTGGAAGAGATGATCAGGGCCACTTTCTTCAGGTTGTTCTTCTGCAGGTACTGGTATAACTTCTCCACCGCGGTAGAACTCCGCTGGGGCGACTTAAAGACCCAACGGCACGTCCCCAAGGGACCGCCGCTCATGATGACCGGGTCTCCGCCCACCGTCATGACGGTAGGAATGTGAGCGTCTTCAACCATCTTCTTGACGGCCATGCCCAGATCGGTCAGGTCCGGGCCGATGATGGCCACCACCTTATCCACATTAATGAACTTCTTGGCCACCATGACGGCTTTGGTCGGTTCCGATTCGGCATCGCCCTGGATCAGCTCAATGGGCCGGCCATTGATTCCGCCCTCTTTGTTTATCTTCTCCACGGCCATCATGGTGACCAGCTTGGTCGGGGTGCCGATGGCCGCGGCCGGGCCCGACAGAGAGAAAAAGGCCCCGATCTTGATCGGATCGGCAGCCAACGCCTGAGAAACAGTTGCAACCATAAGTCCAACCAGCAGTGTGGCGATCTTTCTTGTCATCGTGTCCTCCGTGGTGTCCCGTCGTCACCTGACAAAGCAACAAAGAGACAAAAAAAGTGTTAAGTTAGGGCTTGGCAGCGAGTAACCCAAAAATCAACCTCCAGAGAAGAAAGACGAATGTTCGCAGGCGCCTGTGGGTCTCATCCATCTGCGTCCATCTGCGAAATCTGCGGATACATTTCTGTCTCCCAGTGATTAACACTCGTCGAACTCAGGTAGCCTTAATAATTGCCGGGGGGGGTACAGTTTGCACCTCTCCGCTCCTTACACAAGAAGAACCGCAGTTTCTTGGCCCAGTATTCTATCGCATGATTTGCGTCAGCCCAGGTGTTAAAAATTTCATTGGGATTTTTTCCGCCGACCCGCTTGTCCACCGCCTCGCCTATAATTTCACCGGTAACGGCGTCGGTTATCTTCATCTCACCGGTGATCTCGCCCACACCCGTGGGTTTTCCGGTGGTAAAATTCTTGGCCAGGGACAGCCCGGCTCCAATAGGGGTGACACTGGTAATGAGTCTGACCGGTTTAGATTTTTGGGCGTTCAACAGGCCGGCTTGAATTCTCATCGTCCCCGGCCCTGGGCTGTCAACTATCGTGTAATCTTTAGATAATTCCTGGCGCATGATAATATGGCCATTGGAGACCAGTTTTTGCAAATCCGCAATGTCGTCTTCCGACGCGCCTTCCGGTTTGGAAATCACGACCGGATCGAGCATCACCTTGGTATAATATCTAACATCAATGTTCGGGTTAACATAGCGCAGCAGCGCCTGGCCGCTCTTCCCTTCCTGAAGGAGAGCCGGGTCGACCAAAGTCACTCTCTCATCCACCCCCCGGGCTTGTTTGGATGCCTCACAGCCCGCGATCATCAGAGAAAGCATTA
>JADFYA010000282.1 GCA_015233285.1 Deltaproteobacteria bacterium
CTCAGGAGAGGTCAGTTTTTCGTAAAGTCCGGATATCGCTTGAGAGATATTCAGCTCCCATTGCAGGGATGTATTTATTTTATTGAGTGATTCATTCGCAATGGTTAATTGAGAAGTACGTTCAGCAACCTTCCGTTCAACAGATTGATAAGCTTCCGTTAATGCTTCGCTTGCCCGATTGCGCTCGGTAATATCATGAATTATTGAATACAAAAGCATTTTTCCGGCTACTTGAATCGGGCTGGAGAAGACCTCGACATCCCTGATCTCGCTGGAAGCAAGACGATGTTTAAATATAAAATGGAGTTCTTTTTCAGATACCGCATTAGACATTTCTCGCTGAAGTTCTTCGGGGTTAAGTGTATTTATTTCACACAGTTTCTTCCCTGAAAATTCATCTTTCGTGTATCCATAGAAAGTGGAAGCTGCCTCATTGGCTTCTACGATGGACCCGTCAGAGGCATCTATTATTAGTTTAATCGCCTGGTTAGTCTCAAAAACCTTACGATATCTATCCTCTCCTTCCCTAATTTTCCTGATGTGGCCCGAAATCCGCCTTCCGGCTATTATGATTCCTAAAAGGCCAACAATGAAGAATATCCCATGACCGTATAAAAGGGTTTGAATTCTAGCCTGTTGAAGGCCAACTATGGTCGTTATGGGCAAAGTGACGTTTATTCCGCCTTGAACGTCACCCACTTTATAACCCTTCCCGACATGGCACTTCAAGCATGATTGCTCGGTATAGAAAGGGACCATGAGCCTGATATAAGATTCGGTTCCTATCTTTTGGATAATGCTGACCTCATCCTTTCCTTTCCGAAAGGATGTTAACGCCGCCTCCTCCCAAGCGTCAGGAGCGTTATTAGGATTAAGCGGATTGGCCCCGGTAATTCGACCCTTCATGTTGATATCTTTAAAATGGATGTCGAAAACCAGTCTGCTCATGTAGGCTGGATTCATTAAGGTGAGTGTTTTACCGGAGGGAAGAACTATGTCACGGTCTGGGAGATGTGATAAATATGGATTGGGAGGCGTCTGCGGTGTGGCGTTAACATAAACGCCCCCCATAGACGTATTCCATTTCCGGTACATTCTATTACACTGGATAATGTCACGAGCTTTTGTTTCAATGATGGTCAGGTATTCTTCTTTGGTTTGATTGATATTCCAGGCCAGCGAAGCGGCTATAGCCGCGGTCCAAAGGAAGATGAACAAGCAAACGTACTTGTTGACGCTATTATTCACCGGTGAAACAATTTCATTTTTCATCGGGGTGTCCTCCGGATTAAGAGTCATGGACCGTATTTAATTTTTGCTGTTCGCAGGATTGATCCGTACGTCAGGTAAATGACATTGTGAGTGACCCTCAGGTGATTCCTGGAGCCGTTTTGAAACTGGTGAGCCCACAATAGTTCTTCCGTGAGCCGCCCGTTTCACTTTGTTCCAGATAATGGGTTACTATTCCAGGAAATTCATATCATTCTCCAATCCGAATAGATCATCGTCCGGCAGGAAAATGTCTCTTTCTATCATCAACCTTTCCTTTTCTTCCTCAGCCATTTCCTCATAACTTGCCAGGAAAATGGCAAATTCAAGTGGTCCTATGTCGTCAAGGAAGCCCATAATTCCCTCCGTTAGGAGAATCATATCGCTATCCGTTTGATAATTCAGTAATCAAATCAGGAATGAGGGAAAGCCTGATAATGCATCAAGGCCCCTTTGACGTGGGAATATTTTTTTACCCAATCTATCATACATGATTTATAGGGTTAAATCAATCGAATTAGGTAGGACTGAAGTATAATAGCCGTCCACCGAAAATCAGCAAACGGCTATTCCCCTTGGTGTGAATTCGCCAGGCTACTTATGGATTGGGCCGGATCGTCAAATCATGGCTGGATAACTGGAAATCCGACACACCGCTGGGCCGGCGTCCCGGTTTCTATGGTTTGCGTGAGTTCGGTTGGTAGGTGAAATCTCAAGAGCCGCAATTAGGGGACATGCGGTTCGACCGGTCGTCTGGTCTATAGTCCTGGGTATGACCTATGAGGCCTACTGGCAAGAAGCCCCGGCCTGTTATATCGGCCAAAGTTCCCACCCGGTGTGGTTTGGCCCCAGAGTCGGCGTCGGTCTACCGCCGGGTTATGCCGGGACGGACATTATTAGGAGATTGGATTTATCCGATGCCCGGCCAGGTCTGGATAAGCTGTTCGATCAGCGCCAGCCGGATCCGGTCAAGGCCGGGCCGCTGTTGGATAATCCGGAGATAGTGGATCTGACCAATTGATGACATCGGTTCGGCCTGGAGGGTAAATCGAGCCACAGGGGAATTCCGGAGACGCGTCTTGAAAATGTTTCCTCAACCACCGCTCGCAAAGCCAAATCTACGGCGACTTCAGCCCCCCAACTCTAAAGCCAGGTAACTGGTCAAGTTAAGGTTGATTAGAAGCCGCCCGAAACCCAATCCCATTTACCCAGTCGTAAGGCCCGTAGTAGGATCGAGCCGCGCACCTTAGTTGACCGGGCCCGCTATTCCAACAGCCTCCTCGGACAACTTTGTATTCCCCAGACTCCGGTCCTCGCCCATCGCCCGGCTGGGCCATAGCTCGCCCATACCAGGCGCGGTCGTACCAATCCCAGACCCATTGATGCACATTCCCGGACATGTCATAAAGGCCATAGCCATTAATCATATCTGGACCTACCGGAGTCTGACGCCCATTGTAATACCCCACCGGAGTGGTGTAAGGCGTCCGTCCCTGACGGTACCGGTGTTCGCTGTCGGAATAATTGGCTTTACCGCCGTCGATATGGTCGATGAATCTACCCCCCCGGCTGACCCATGGGTAATGGTGGCCATCCCGTCCCCCTCGAGCCGCTTTTTCCCACTCCGTCTCAGTCGGCAAGCGATAACCATTGGCTTCCCATCTGACCATATCTTTGGTCGGCGTGGCCAGACCCGACCGGTAGACACTGGTCCGGCCTGTATCTGTACAGTAAACCGGCGCCCGACCTTCCTTTTCCGATCTGGCATTGAGCCATTTAATCACGTCGCACCAGGTCACCGACTGAACCGGGTGTTCATCGGATCCGGCGGCTCCTGAGTCATCGAACTGGTAGCCATTGTTTTTAGCCCACTGGTAAACTTCTTTCCATAGTTTACCACAGACCAAATACTTATCTATATAAAAATCGCTCACATAAACCCTGCGCAGTGGAAGTTCGTCGTCATTGCCCTCTTTATAGGGGTCGCCCATATGGAACTCTCCCGATGGAATCAGGATCATCTCGGACAGAGCCGGGTCAATGCGCCCTGGAGCCGCCGGAACAACCTTAGGGGTCGAGCCGGTGGTACAGGCGGCCGTCAGAACCAGGAACAGACCCATCATCAGACAAGCGGAGACGACATGGCGATTAAGAGGCGTCGATCCCATAATTAACCCTCCTATGATAAGGTAAGTCTTTGAACAAATTGATCGAAGAAAAAAAGATCGCGCTCAACTACGTTCATATCGATCCGAACGAAATCAACGAGGTAGGTGATTACGATCTCGCAGGTTTATTCATCAGATTAGACCGGGCCATAAAATCCATCGGAGCTAAACGGATTCTTTGAGACACTTGAGAAACCATATTCAGCGGGTTCAGAAACATGACCCTGCTGCGGGCTGAATTCCGCCGTCTCTTTCGCTGGCTCAAGGATATAGGCGTCTCGGCCATCATCATCACCGAACTGGGTGACCAGACCATGACCCGCCCCAATATGGAGCAATATGTTTCCGACTACATGATCATCTTGGATCAAAGAATCAAAGAGACCATTCTGAAACACCGGCGGGAGATGGAGGCCAGGAAAAGGGAGTTTGAAAGAAAACGCCACATCATGGAACCTCAAATAGAAATATTACGCGCCCAGTTAGCCGGTGAAAGCGACGAATTGGAATACTTAACCCGAAATTTCAATGAACTGGCTGGGAGTAATCAGATAATCGCCGTCCCCACTTTGATCAGCAAACTTCCGGGATCCGTGCGCCGCCTGATCGGTGACTTTTCCAAGACCGACCTTGCTTTGGCGGGGCTTGGCCTGAAACCCTAGACCGGAAACCGGGCCGCCTGGGGCTTGGCCGTCCGGGTCATCAGCCGGGCCGACACAAGTCGATGGCCAGTTTTTCTAAAACCATGGTCGGGTTGGGCGGGCTGCCCTTCAGTTCCAGATCTGCTTCTAGAAGCAATTCCAAGGCCCGAAACAACTCGGTCAGGGTGAATTTCCTGGCCCTTTGCAAGAGCAGAAACATGGGATAGGGCCCCATGGTATTAAACGAGTTCTCTTCTTCCGAGCCTTTCTTGACCGCCAACCGGTTATAAACATCCTTTTGAAATGTCTGATAATTAATTCCGGGTGGGACCATCCCGGCCTTATCTATGACGTCGCGGGCCAAGATAAGTCGCCGCACCTGGCTGATCAAAGCCGCCAGCACTTGCAGGGTGTGCAGGCCCTGGTCCAGCATGGCCTCGATCAATCTCAAGGCCTTAGACGCGTCCTTCATGGTTACCGCCTCTTGAAGTTCATATAGGGCGTTTTCCTTTGATTTGACCGCAGTCCTTTGCACATCCTCCAAGGTAATCTTGGCCCGTTTACCCACATACCCGACCACCTTGTCCAGTTCTGCCGACAACGCCCTGAGATTGAACCCGGTCAGGCTGACCAGATGGGCTTTGGCCCGCGGCTCCATGGTCTTGCCCGACTTGGCCAGAGCCGCGTCCACCTGGTCCATGAGCATCCTGTTCTCGGCGTCCTGGCGATCTCTAGTCGACTTGCCGGCGTCTAGAGCGAATTCAATAATCGTCCCGACCTGCTCGATGGCCTTGTACAGCCCGGTTCGTTTATCCACCGTATCTGTCGAGATGACTAATATGTTCTTGTTCGGCCAACCAGCCTTGACGGCCGCTTCCAATTCCTTGGCGTCGGACCCGGTGATGGTTAAACGACGCTCCACACAATGGGCGATAACC
>JADFYA010000283.1 GCA_015233285.1 Deltaproteobacteria bacterium
TCTAATTACATTGCTCCCCGCTAGGCCTGGAGAACCGCCCCATTGAGTAATGACCTCACCGGGTTTGGCAGCAGGATCGTTTCCTCCTCGGTCCTGCTTGGTCGTCCTTCGTTGGATCGGCGCTTTGGGCGAAGTCGATTGCGGCGAGCCAACCAATTGGGACCATTCTTCTTTTAACGAATCAATTTGTTGAATAATCGCGGACTCAAGCCGGCCAAGCTTTTCGTTCAAACTCTTGAACGAGCGGTCGAACCAATTGGGATCCTTGTCGGGGGACATTTCAAACGCTTTTCTAAGTTTGGTTAATTCCCAGACGATCCAAAGCAGAATTAAAATGCAGATCACGCCAAATACGGCAATAAAGGACAGCAGGATATCTGTGACTCCTAAAGCCATCAGCCGCCCCACCGCTTTCCCAGCGAGCGTCTTAGGTTGGGGCAACGGTGATGTCGGGGATGTGGCCGGCGTTTCATCTTCATTCGATTCCTCCGATTGTTCGGGTTTCTTTGGCGGCCTTGCCGGCCTGACGGTTAGTTGCGTCTTGACCTGTCTTGCCTGCGTCGGTGAGGCAAGCGCGGCTATCGGTGGGGCAAGCGCGACTACAAGTGGAACAGTCGCCTTAGGCCGCGCTGTTTCAGCCGATTCAACCCGGCATCCGAACTCTTTGCAGAAGTCTCTATACTCGTCAGGTTTAGTTATTGTCAGCAAGTTTATAATGTTACACATTTCATGGGGATCTATTTTTATTTGCTTATCTTTGACAAATTTTATGAAGTCAATGACATCCTGCGGAGATTTTGGGTCACTCCTGGCCACGCGGTCTTTGAAGTATTCCAAGGCGGCTTGAAGCGCCTTTTCGTTGTAATCCTGACCCTCTAAACAGCGTTGGTAAAAACTTCCCCAGGGATCCTTTCCCCCGGAAGGAATCCTATCGCAGGGAAGATCAGCCGCCCCGGCCAGAGGGGAACCGGCCGCGAAGATGATAACAACTGCTAGAAAAATTCGGAAACGCATGGCAGCCAACCGCCCTCCGATCAGGATCTGCATCCGGTTGAATGTCTAGGGTCGAGTGTCTCTAAAGAATAAGGCAGCAATACGGTCTTTCGTTTAACCGCGTTGAGAGCCATTTTTGCCCCGCTTCGGGATAAGCTCGCTATTTAACGTGATGGTTCTTATGTCACCCTTGAATCCCCCGACCCGGTTTTCCAGGAGGTACTCGGCGAAGTTCCGGACTATCCGGCCCTTTTGGAAAGGATCGCCGAGGTTCATTTCATTGAAGCTATTGTTGAAAAGGTTGGTTAGTTGTTCCGCGTTGACCAGAATGGACGGCGAGACGGCCTGGACATTGACGCTGGAAGGATAGGGAATGGGGTTATCACCGCTGCGGTCGAACCACTCCACGGCATTGTCCTCACTGTCGGTATAGGAAATGCCCAGGAAAGTTGGTTGAGTGTGGATGTGATCGTCAATTCTGACACTGTTGCCGGGGCTGATGGTCCCCAAGGAGCACGATAGTTTGGAATTCTCCGGCTCACTGGATATTTCGATATTGCCTTCGCCCATAGGAGGAAAACCCTCGCCCAGCAGGACCGGCCCGACCCGGTTATTGAAAAGATCGCAAATAGTTTTTTTGATCACGCCGGGAATGTAACGGCCTTTAGCATTGGTCTTATCTGCGACCAGGGGATGTGAAACGGCCAAATGCCAGGCGCGGCCGGAAAGATAGATTCTGAATCCGGTCATCTCTTTGGGTTGGTCTCCGCTCCTGGGTGATTTAACTTTCAAACCGACCTGTTTGATGGCCGCCCCGGCCAATAGGGCGGTATAGGCGCTTAACTCGTAGAGAAAGTCGGCGACTGTTTCACCGTGCCCCTCTAAAGGCTGTTTCCCGGCGCTGATGGCCCGCTGGTGTCTCAAGTAATCGTCCTTATACACGGCCCGGAAGGGGTTGTTCCCGGCAAAGACGAAACTGCTGCAGGAGACACAATTGTTTTCCGAAAGCACGGCCACGTCGGTCGTGCCGCCGCCCACGTCCACGATAAGGGAAAGACCCTTCAAGGCGCCTTGAATGGGGGCCACCGCCTCCGAGACCGTTTGTCCTTCATTGAAGTTTATCTCCAGACCCGACAACCGGGCCGCGTCTTGGGCGGCCGCTTTGACGACCAGGATGAAAGCCTTCTTGAGATCTTCTTCCACAGCCTGGCCGGGAATCTTGATTTTTAGCCCTTCAAATTTCATGGGCACGCTGACATAGACCGAGAGCCTGGAAAACCGGTTGGGGATATTTTGTTGCCCCTTCATATAAAAGTGGGCCTGCAACATGAGGAGATATCCGGTCAGAAAATCTTTCCAATAGACCAGTTTTTTGGTTACGTCGTTTTCCCACTTGATATTGTAAACACAATGAGCCGGGTCATTGGCGATGGACTCGTCCAATGAATCGCCCGGGATGGTGTAATGCCGCAGAGGCAAATGTTGAATCTGGGAGTGGAAGATTTGGCCGCTGTCCCGATGGAAGATACTCACCTCATCCCAGTCGTCTCTCCGCAGGCTATACAGGCCGGTGGGGAAGACCTTGGCCGAACCTTTGGCCTGGCTGAAATAGGGCACCCAGGCGAAATCCACGACATGTTGACCCCAAAGTTTGTTGGAAAAGACCGTATAGAGCAAATCGGATGGATTCATCGCGGTCGGAGCATTGTGCCCGGAAGCAAGACAAAATGAAGAACAACTACTCAATGTGCCAAAATCAATGCCCACCTTGAGAGGATCGGCCTCTATTTCTTGAGGGGTCACCTCCGGTAAAACGGGGAAATAGCCGCCACAACATAAACCAAATTTGTCAGTTAAATCAAAGACTACTCCGGCCGGAGCGGCGCCTTGCCAGGCTGAGATATGGATCGTCGGGTTGACTTTGTCCAGGGCCACCCAACCGGCATCTGCCGATGTTTTGTAATACCAAACCTCTTCTTCGTCATTCCCCGACCTGGCCAGAGTTCGGTTACCCGGCCGGGCGGTGACCATCATGCTGTAATACTTCCACCCGGCCAAGAATCTCCGCTGGGCTTTATCGCAGGGCCAGATATAACACTGATAGGTCATGTCCGGGATTTTGTTTAACCCGGTCTGGGATCCGTCGGCCAGAGTTTCAGTTACTCGGATGAGGAACGAACCCTCGTTCAGAGGGTCGACCTCGTTCACCTTGCCCCAATTTTTGATTTTGTGGGGGCGCATGTCTACGCAACCTCCTTTGGCCAGCCGAGGATAATTGACTTGCTCATCGGCATACCAACCCCCTTCCGGCTCCAGGCAATCCACATATTCCTTCCGAAGCGGCCAGGGGACAACAGGTGTCGCCCTTTGGGGTGTGATGGATTGGCCGAACTCCACCGTTCGGTTGGTGAAAATGTGACTGGGATGGAGGATTTCCACCTCGTGCCCGGTTTGGGCCAGATCAAGCACGGTCTGATAATTGAGAATCAATTTGCTTCTGACATTGTCCTGCCTATCAAATTTTTTGTCATATGCGAACCTTAAGGTATTGGTGTACTGTAGGATCCGCTTCTCTCCATGGCTATAAACAAATAGGTTATGCCGCTCACCCGAAATGTGCAGATGGCGCCCATCAGGGTATTGGATGACCATGTCTTCGCCCAAAAGTTGAAGCGCGGTGATCAGAGCCTCTTTCGGAACAATAGTATGTTCGTTAGGGAACCGGATATCTTTAAAAAATTCAAGATTATACCAAATCACGCCGCTCCACCTGGCCTTCTGATTAGCTCTGGTCCATGAGTCGAGGTACTTACCCAACTGACTGTCATTTTTCCATATCACCCCTTTACCGTTGACCCTTTTCATCTGATGCAGGACCTCTCGGAGAGTCCCGTCTTCCCGCAACAGCCTCTGCAGGTAGTCGTATTGTTCAGAAAGAGGCCAGGCATATAAACCAGTTTCACCGACATAACCCAAGGTCGCCGAGGCAGACCGGATAGCCAGAGGCGGCAACCCGGTGCTTTCCGCATCGCCCTGTTCAACCATGTCTGGGTCATATTCAGCGTAGACACGCTTGGTCGCGATCAAGGCAATCAGGGCCAGATAGGCTTCCTGAATCTCCGGGTCCCGGTCCACGGCGGACTTGAAGCCATCATAATCTATGTCGTTAGCTTTAATCGGGCGCTTCTCCGCTGCTTCGGAAGGGACTCCCCGCTCTTCGGTAGGTTTCTTTATTATAATGCTGGCCAGGTGGTTTTGCACTTGATTGAATAAATCCGAATTATCCGAATAGGAGGACAAAAGTCCTTGTTCGGAGTATTCCCTTTTTAGTTCTTGAACCAGCCGAAATTGCTCACCGCCGAAGAGCCTCCGCGGAACTGGCCGTTCACAGAAGTACACGAGCACTCGGGCTTTTCTCTGTTGCAACCGAAAAATCTCTTCAACAGATCCTGATAAAAACTCCTTTGTTGGAGTACCGACCCTGCTCCAAAAGATGGCGATACCAAAGTCACAATCATCTACCAGTTGTCTGTTTATCACTTGCTGGCCCGGTTCCGACAAATCCGGTACGGCATGAGTTTCCCAACGGACCAACTCAACTCGCACACCAAGACCTGCTCCCATATGGGCATTCCATTGATTTACCTGCTTGGTTAGTGCATCTCGTCCCTCACAAACGTCACCCGGTGATATCAGAAGGCAGCGGTATTCCAAGATTTGTCTGGGCATAATGTTTCCTTTCCAGAACGATGCTGTTGAGTAAATAGGAATCCTGTGGATGATCACAATGGGGTCGGAACCCGGCATGGCAGATCACGACTTACTTAAAATAAATGGGGACCCTGACTACGACTTGAGATTGTTTTACCTTAATCTGCGGATACTTATTGGTAATTCTGCCTTGCTTGAGCCAGGTCTCAAACTGTCGGTGCGTGGAGCCATCAACTCTCAAGAGAAGGATCGTCATCGGTTGCGGGTCAGAGGAAGGGTTGGTGCTACCGTCATAGACTTGACCCGTAAAGT
>JADFYA010000284.1:0-4473 GCA_015233285.1 Deltaproteobacteria bacterium
TGGGTTACCGGGTCGACGCCGTAGCCAATGGGAAGGAGGCCGTGGAAACCCTGAAGACTATTCCCTATGACCTGGTGCTGATGGATGTCCAGATGCCGGAACTGGATGGATATGAAGCCACTAAAATGATTCGAAATAATGACGTTCCGGTGCTTGATCACCAGATACCCATCATCGCCATGACGGCCAACGCCATGAAGGGGGACCGGGAAAAGTGCCTCGAAGCCGGGATGGATGATTATGTTTCCAAACCGATCATACCTGCCGACCTGGCCCAGGTCATTGACCGCTGGATCTCAGCCGAGCCGGCTGTTGAAAATAAACAGACCGTCGAAAAGGAAGAGGAACTCAAGGTCAGCCTGGACCGCTCCATATTAGTGGATAGATTTGATGGTGACGAGGAATTTTACGCCGAGATACTCGATGTGTTCCTTCAAGATGGGGCCGAGGAAATTGCAGCTTTAGAAGAAGCTGTGGCGAAATCCGATGCCCAACAGATTCGCGAACTTGGTCATAAACTTAAAGGCGCGTCCGGGAATGTGGCGGCGATGAGGCTACAGGATCTGGCCTTTAAAATGGAACAGGCCGGTAAGGCCGGTATGATAGATAATGCCGTGGAAACATTTAAAAAAATTAAAGAAGAGTTCGAGATGCTGAAACAACTCATTCATCCGAATAAGGATATTCCATCTAAATGATCTAGAAAGATACGACGGCAATGCCAACAATGAGTTAACGTAACGTGATACAATCAAAAGGCTATCCACATGAACGACTTGACAAAAATGACCATCGTCGCGGTGGATGATGAACGCGTCAGTTTGAGGGTCATCAGCCGGCTTCTTCAGAACCACGGGTACACCCAAATTCAGTGCTTTTCTTCCTCTATCCAGGCCCTCGACCATGTCTTAGAGAATCCTCCAGATTTGCTGTTGCTCGATCTGATGATGCCGGAATTGGACGGGTTGGCGTTTTGCCGGAAAATAAATAGCAGCCAGGCCGCCGGCCACGTCCCCGTTATCATGATCACGGCCAATAACGATGAACAGACTTTGAAGGACTGTTTTGAGGCGGGAGCAATTGATTTCATCGGTAAACCGCCTGGTCGTGCAGAATTATTGGCCCGGGTCAAGTCCGCGCTATCCCTTAAACGAAGCTATGATCAGCTTAAAACCCAATTTATCGAAATTCAAATACTTAGCCGGCAGATCCAACGCGATCTGGACCAGGCTGAAAAAATATTCAACAATATCATCAGGCGAGAGGTTCCTGAGAGTCCTAATATCAAATTCATGCTATCCCCGGCCCAGAATGTGAGCGGCGACATCCTGTTAGCTGCCACCACCCCGACGGGGGTACAACATATCCTTCTGGGAGATTATACCGGTCACGGCCTGTCTGCCGCCATTGGAGCCACCACGGTGGCCGGTGTCTTTAACGCCATGTCCGCCAAAGGGCGCCACATCGCGGACATTATGTCCGAGATCAATAACCAGATGCGCGTAGTCCTACCCACCGGGATGTTTTTCTGTGCTTGCCTGATTGCCTTGGATAATCTCAAAGGTAAAACTTGGGTGCTTAATTGTGGTCTGCCGGATGCCCGACGCGGCCACCTTTTGCGGTCGGGGCGTGGCCCTGGTTCGCTCTCTTTGCCGGGAACTGGTCTACCATGACCCAGGGAACTCGGTCGAAGCGGTTTACGTTTGGCCGGGAGATCCCGAGTAAGCATAGCCGGCTCTTCTATTATATCTGAATGGTCATAATTGCCTCTTCTATAACCGGCATGGCCGCCGGTTGTCTTCAACGAGTACCGGTAACGGGTACTTCCGGAAGCACTACTTAAAGTCGATTCAAGCCCAGGTGGGCTCACCCTAAATCCCTGTGTTTCAGCCTGTGAGGAAATATGCTAGACCGAAACGCCCATATACTTGTAGTTGATGATGCCCGGAATATCAGGCTCACCATTACGACTTTTCTCCGCAAGCTTGGCTATGACAACGTCGAAGACGCTCCCGACGGAGTTACGGCCTTAATTTTACTTAGGGTTAAGAAGTTTGACTTGATTATCTGCGACTGGAACATGCCCGAAATGAACGGTCTGGATCTTCTGAAAAAGGTCCGTGAAGATGAGACATTGCGCCATATCCCGTTTATGATGGTTACGGCCGAAGCTCTTAAAGAAAATATCGTCCTGGCCATTCAAGAGGGGGTTACCCAATATATTGTAAAGCCTTTTAACCAGAAGACCCTGCAAGAGAAAATAAAGGCCATATTTGGCGAGTAACTTAAATTAGGCAGGGCAACAGCATGACGGATGATATTACGTGGCGGCAAATAAACCGGTTGGATTTATAGCCGGAGTAGGTGATGATTATGTATCCGGTCTTTGTGGGCCGGCAACATGGCGTGGCGAATTTCCGGCCAAAGCGGTTTGACGGAGGTATGGTCATCCGACTCTTAACTATAGTATACTACTCCAATTTTGATTTTTCCAAGCACGATTTTTGCTTTTAGCCAAAAAGTGGGGTATATTGACGAATTCATGTGCCTGCTTGCCCGAAAGATAGTCTTGTTATAGCTAGTTTAAGCGAAAGAGCCAGTAGCAAGTATGCCTTGAAAAGCCAAAGTTGGTGTAGTATAGTGGCTCATTCTTGGGTTTAAGACCTTTAAGCTTTAATCATAAGCATTCGGAGGTAGCTGCTGTGGACGTTGACGGTACCTTAACCTATCTGAACCAATCTTCTCGAAAGCAGGTCCTATTCAAGCTGTTACCATTTCTTGTTCTGGGCCTTTCCTTGCTCTTTACTCTCTTATTATGGCGGATGGTGGATACAGGTCTGAGGCTGAAAGCTCAAACCATTTTCTCCGACAAGACTAATGAAATCGCCATGTCCATTGTAAAACGAATGCATGATCATGAGCAGGTTCTTTTAGGGGGTGTCGGCTTATTCAACGCCATAGGAGAGGTTACCCGGACTGAATGGCGTCATTATGTTTCATCATTACAACTTGACCAGAATCATCCCGGTATCCTTGGCGTTGGGTACTCAATCTGGCTGACACCGAAGGAACGGGACGAAAATTTAATAAAAATTCGGGCAGAAGGTTTTCCCGAATATAACATCAGACCAGAGGGTGATCGTCCGGTTTACACCTCCGTCATCTACTTAGAACCGTTCAACTGGCGTAACCAGCGAGCCTTAGGATACGATATGTATACCGAACCCATCCGGCGGGCCGCTCTTGATAAGGCTAGAGATGAGGGCATAACCACCATCGCAGCCAAGATTGTTCTGGTGCAAGAAACAGATAAAGATAAACAAAACGGTATGTTGATGTGTATCCCTGTTTACCGTTTAGGCATGGCCGTTGATAGTATTCAAAATCGTCGGGCCGCCCTCAAGGGATTTGTTTACAGCCCCATCAGGATGAATGACTTTGTGTACGGCACCCTTGGTAAACTCCCGACCGACATATCCTTCGATGTTTTCGCCGGAGATTCGGATACCCTTGAATCACAGATGTTCAGTAGTATTGAGAGTGAAAAGATAACCTTACCGGATAATTTTCGTCCGGATTTCACGAGTGAGAAAGAGGTCGCGGCATACGGCCGGACGTGGGTTTTCACCTTCAAGAGCCTTCCCTCCTTTTCTCAAGAGCTCAATCGAGTTGAATCCTATATCGCCTTGTCCGGAGGTATTCTAGTCAGCCTTTTACTGTCAATCATAGCTTTCACCCTGCTCTCAACGCGCAATCAGGCCCTATCGCTGGCCAAGATGATGACTAAAGAGTTGCGCGAAAACGAAAACATATTGAAATCTATCCAACTTCGTCAGCGATCCATCCTGGACAATTTGCCGATTATGGCCTGGCTTAAAGATGCGGAAGGGCGCTTCGAAATGGTCAACGACGTGATGGCTGATATAGTAGGCCAATCATCCGATAGTTTTTTCGGCAAAACGGATTTCGATTTTTTTCCCCAGGAGCAGGCTCAAAAATATCAGGCTGATGACCGGGAAGTCCTTGTAACGCGGCTCAAAAAACAGACGGAAGAACCTATTACAACCAAACACGGAACTTTTTGGTTCCTAACTAATAAGATGCCGTTGTTCGATGAACAAGGGCAGGTTGTAGGAACCATAGGGGCGGCTCTAGACATAACCGAGCGGAAAATCTATGAAGATGAGCTGATCAAAGCCCGTGTGGCTGCCGAAACCGCTAATCAGGCTAAGAGCGAATTCCTGGCCAACATGAGCCATGAGATTCGAACGCCGCTAAACGTCATAATAGGTATGGCTCGTTTACTTATTGATTCCGATTTGACGGATAAACAGCGAGAGCAGATGATTTCACTAAAAAATGCGTCCGACAATTTACTTGTTGTCATCTCAGACATACTAGATTTTTCTAGAATAGAAGCCGGCAAGACCCAATTGATAGAAACTGACTTCTACATTTACGATATGTTAAGAG
>JADFYA010000284.1:4587-5012 GCA_015233285.1 Deltaproteobacteria bacterium
GTAAGTTGAAGCAATTGATTGTGAACCTGGCCGCTAATGCCCTAAAGTTCACCTCCCAAGGTCTAATCGAACTGAAGGTAGCCACCCTAGAAGAAACAGCCGTGGCTTTAGCTGGTCGGATTGAGAAAGTTAATTTGCTCTTTTCCATCCGGGATACCGGAGTCGGGATTCCCGAAAATCGGATAGGAGTAATTTTTGATTCATTTATCCAGGGAGATTCTTCAACGACCAAAAAATATGGCGGCACAGGATTGGGATTGGCCATATGCAAAGGTATCGCTGAACTAATGGGTGGATCTATTTGGGTAAAAAGTAAACTAGGGGAAGGCTCGACATTCTACTTCTCGGCTAAATTTGATACAGTTCTCGGCGTTCCGGAAGATCATCTCATAGGTATGGCGCATAGGAGCCCGGCTCAACTAAAA
>JADFYA010000285.1:0-4514 GCA_015233285.1 Deltaproteobacteria bacterium
ATTGATGAACCAGTCATTGCCATACCACTCGCCGACCGTGACCGGACGGAACTCGGCCTGGTTGCTTTTGTTGACCACCCAGACAAACTGTCCCTTGGGCCCTTGTTGGACGGCCCGCTGAGGCAGTAACACGGCATTGGGTCGAATGGCGCCAGTCACTCGGACCCGGACGTACTGATTGGGCCGGAGCACCCCTGTCGGGTTTTCGACACTGACCCGGAGGAGGAAAGTCCCGGTTTGGGCGTTAAAGGAAGGTTCTCTGAAGGTAATCCGGCCGGTTTGGGGGAACAAGGAACCGTCGACTAGAATGACCTCGACCCCAAAATCGAGATCCTTGGGCACTTTGAGCAGCCCTTTAGCTACCTCGTCGTTAAATTTCCGCATTTCGTTCTCAGACAGGCTGAAGTTAACCCACATGGGCGAGAGCACGGCCACAGTGGTGAGTTGACTGGTTTGTTCATTGATGTAGGTGCCGTCCGTTTGTTTGGCGTAACTGGAAACGCCGGCCACCGGCGAAGTGATGGTGGTATAGGAGAGATTGAGTTTGGCCGTTTCGACCTGGGCTTTGGCCTGCTCGACGGCGGCGGAGGCGGACTGGAATTGCCCGGTGGCGTCATCCAGATCCTTTTTCGACAAAGCGTTTAAGGCAGTCAGGGGTTTTACCCGAGCCAGATTGGCCCGGGCCGTGTCCAGGGCCGCTTGTTGCATGGCCAGGGCCGCCTTGGCTTGATCGAGCTGCACCTTGAACGGCTTGTGGTCTATGAGAAAGAGGGTCTGCCCCTCCTTAACCATCGAGCCTTCCCTATAAACCCGCTTATCCAGGAATCCGTTGACCCGGGCGTTGATACTGACCTCGCGCGAGCTTTGCGTCTGGGCGATGTGTTCGCGGACGACCGGGACATCCTGGAGGGTGACCTTGAGCGCGGTCACCTCGGTGGCCGGTCCTTTAGCTTGAGGTTGTTTGGCCTCGTGCTTGTCACACCCGGTAATGGCCGGGATGATCACGACGGCGGACGCCAGCACCACCGGAAATATCCGCCGCCAAAAGCGCCTCGGGCAGATTGATGAGAAAAATCCGAATAAAACCGCATCGCGCACAGTCATCCCCCTTGTATTTTAGGCGTGCTCATTTACAAAATTGTGACTCCTCCCGACCCTGAATTGCTGAAAGTAGGGCGTAAAATACCATGTGACGTTCTTCTTAGCAACGATTTAATAATTAGATTGCACCGATTTGCGCAGATAAAAAATATGAGCCGGTTGAATCCAGGCTGGTTGGGAGGATTCTTCGTTGCTGGGAGGTAAAACAGGGGTGGGCGGGGCCGGGCCAAAAAACGCCACAAAATGCAGGGCAAACGCATGAAAAAATATCGCGAGGCGAAAAGTATGGTTTTACAAGGGCTTTTGGGGTCTCCTATTCTTGTAACAGAATGGTTTTAGTCGCCGTAAATTATTTCATGCGTTTGCCCTGCCAATAAATGAACTACCTGTTGACAGCAGCAAGGAAAAGGATTATCATATATACAGACCTTCGCATTGGAGACATAGGCGCTCAGGAGCGATTTAACGTGAGTAGGTAGAGGCAAACCCTCTTGGCCGAAAGCTAGTTCCAAAATTGCGAAGGGGCTATAATCCTCGTACTTTGGCAGACCTGAGAGCTGCCCACCGGGCGTTTTAAAACTAATAGGCAGAGGTAAGTAGCCTCTGGCCGAACGAAAAGCCCAAAAGTGCGGGGATTTTTTATTTGTTGCTCGGAAAAAATGTCAACAAGGCCAACTGACGTCTCTTCTCCTGGACAACCACGATGAATCTTTCTCCATCCGGTGTCATCCCCCTGAAAATATATTTTATTTTCCTGCCTTCCTCTTTGATCTCCGGTACATCTTCAGAGTTTTCCAACAAATCTTTAACACAGGGCAATAGCCGCAGTCTTCTGGCTGTGTCGTCGGAGTTTTTCTTCTTAAAATGAATTCGGATTAAATCAATGAAGACCGTTTGATAACGCCCCTGATCATCTTTAAACGTCCGTGATCTCACCCTGGGTCTTTTACCTTCATCCCGTCCAACATGCTTTGCACACCATTGGTCATAGAAAGTCCACCCGTCCAGATTAATTGCTTCTTTGGCCCTACCTTCAATGGGCTTTTCGGTTGATTGAAACATTTCCGGTCCCCAAAAAATAACCGGCCCAACGCCTTATCGACGCATATAGCATGGCCCAGCTCCCGGGCCGGCGCTCCGCTTGCCTGGTAATCTGTTCCTTTCCCGTTCCACCGGTGCGCTCAAGCCTTAGCGGGTGGATTACTTCTTCTCCTGCGCGAAGAGTATTCAGATCTTGCCTTGCGCCTGTTGCGGACTCCTGCGGTAGAGCTTATGTTTAGATGGTTTAAAGTAGGGCGTAAAATACCATGTGACGTTCTTCTTAGCAACGATTTAATCATTAGATTGCACCGATTTGCGCAGATAAAAAATATGAGCCGGTTGAATCCGCCCCATTGTCTGAACTTTGATTATGCTGATTCAATGAAAGACCATTATTGTGCTTCCTTACGCCGTGTTTTTCTGATATAATTTAATCAACCTGATCCCCAACCATGACACTTGCCGCCAAGGAGCCGCCCATGGCCTTCGTCAGCCTGGGTGCGGCGGCGGAAATGTTGGGTCTGTGGTACGAAGAAACGATGCATTGGTTTTCCGGTCAGCGCATCGCCACCTTAAGAAGTCTGCCGCCTGAGTTAAAGGCAATTGCTGACCAAAACATGCGAGAATTTGCAGTGGTTTGGTACTTGCCTTCACGTTTTTGAACTATGATTTGGCTGATTAACTTTGATTTCGCTGACTTATTGATTGACCATGATGGAGCGAAGGGACACAATCAAGGCCTTTATTAACTCAGTGCAATCAGAGCCAATCAGCCAAATCATAGTTCAAAAATGTCAACAGAGGGTTCAAAGAATGAAAATCAGCTATTACCCTGATACAGACTCCCTGTACATTGATTTGTCGGAGCAGCCGAGCGCCGAGAGCCGTGAGATTTCTGATGGTGTTGTGCTTGACTACGATGTACAAGGACGCCTGGTCGGCATCGATATTGATAACGCCGGCGAGAAGGTTGAGCTTAAGAAGCTTACGATCAATAAGATTCCGGCCGGCGAGCAGATAATCGCAGCCTGACTTGCGGAACGGGCTGGGATATGAAATAATGGATTTTGAAAGTTAATTTATCACCTTATGGAGGCAAGAAAATGCCGGCTAAGATCTTCGAGCATGTTAAAGGAAGTGAGCTCCCGGTGAGTTTGCTGGAAGGGCTCGGCGCCTGTTTCCCCGAGCAAAGTTTTCTTCCCAACCAGACTTTTAGAGTTACCATTGAGCCGGAAACCGGAGAAGAGAGTGCCGTTGAACCATGGGTCGTGGAGCAAAGAAGGGCTGTGTTTGAACATGGTCGAGAATTAGTTGAAAAATACGGCGGGATGACTCCGGAAGAAGTCATTAAGGCATATAAAGATGACCGAAAATAAAATTATTTTAGACAGTTCCTTTGTGAGCGGGATTATCGGTATCAGGGAATCTTTAACCGCCGATTTCTATAAATACGTCCCGCTTGTTTTTAAAAACATTTCGCAGCGTTTTGTAGTGATATGGATTCGTCAAAATTTCCTTCATCTTTTTCTTGAGTCTTTCCTGCAACCTCGCGTTCTTGCGGATGTTTCTATAGTCTCTATCAAATTCTTGCGTGGTTTCAGACAGAAAATTAGTCATCTTCGTAGGCGATCTGATCTAAGTGAGTAAACAAATCCTCTACGTTATCGAATTTGGTGACCCGTCCCGCTTTCGCGTCTTCTTCGCTCCGTTTCATTGCCTCAAGAAATTCATGGGTAAATGGCCGCTCATCAAATTTGTCACCGTCATCCTCATATTCCGGCTCGACAGTAATTCTAAACGTTTCTTGAGGCAAAAAGCCAAGTTTATCCAACAAGCTGGCAGACAACTCGCTTCCTTTAACATGTTCCACGGTTTTTCCCGGCATGTTCCTCATCTCCACCATGCAAATTGAAAATTGTGGGGCGCTGCTAAAACCAAACAGGGCTGTCGCGACCTTTTTTCTATGTCTCCCGAAGAAATGGAGAGAGCATCAGAAAACCCGGTTTGATCCCAGCCTCTTTGTGTAATCCACTAAGGGTTATTATTTAAATTATATGTTATTACCTCATCGTTGTCAATGTGATTTCGGCAGGGTAAATAATGGTGGAGTTCAGTCCAAGCCGCGCCCTGCCCCTAGGGCCGACCAGACGCTGCCCGGAAGCCCAGGAAGATGTCCGCATAGCTCATCTGGCGTTTGCCGCGGCAGGCGCACCGTTGGACGAACGGAATCTCGTTCCGGCCACCGCCCCGTTGCACCCGGTATGAGCCCGAATCCGGACCCCTGGTGTCACCTTCAGTCGCTCCAGGCCGGCCATACCAGCCGTCGTCAGACCAGTCCCAAATCCACTCCCAAACATTCCCGGCCATGTCAT
>JADFYA010000285.1:4545-5001 GCA_015233285.1 Deltaproteobacteria bacterium
GGTGGTCCTACCGATATTGCAATTGAAATTATTGGCCTTGGTGCAGTCCATATGATCAAAATAGTCACCGCCCTGACTGGGCCAGGGATAATGCTGCCCGTCCAGGCCGCCGCGGGCCGCTTTTTCCCACTCCGCCTCCGTGGGCAACCGGTATCCGGTGGAGGTCCATTTGACCATGCCCCCGGCCAAATCAACCCGACCCGTCCGGTAAACCGCAGTCCGGGCTGAGTCCGTGTAATAAGCCGGGGTCCGGCCTTCTTTTTCGGACCGGGCATTGAGCCATTTGACCACATCATACCAGTTCACCGTCTGAACCGGATGATCGCCGGCCTCAGCCGAACCGGCGTTACCGAATTCATACCCGTGAGCCGCGGCCCAGTCATAAACCTCTTTCCACTGCCGGCCGGTGACCAGGTACTTCTCCAGATAAAAGGCGCCGACGAAAACCCGATGCAC
>JADFYA010000286.1:0-579 GCA_015233285.1 Deltaproteobacteria bacterium
AGCAGGGGCGGGATGTCCGTGATCTTAAAGGCATAAAACTCTGCGCCATCGCGCCGGCTACTGCTGCGGAGCTGACCAAGATGCGGCTCAAGCCGGATGTGGTCCCGCCGGAGTATCGGGCTGAGGCTGTGGTGACGGCCCTTAAATCTCACCCGTTGGCTGGTTCCCGAATATTGATCCCCCGGGCCCTGGAGGCGCGCGAAGTGCTTCCGGAAGAACTTAGTGCCGCGGGGGCTCAGGTTACGGTCGTTCCTGTATATCAGACGGTTATGCCGCCTCGAGAGACATCCGAAGAGATGAAGAAACGGCTGGTGGCCGGTGAAGTAGACATGGTTACCTTTACCAGTTCGTCTACGGTGACGAATTTTGTGGCCTGCTTCGACCCCCGTGACTGGCCGACCTTGATGGCTCGGGTGACCGTGGCGGCCATCGGTCCTATTACGGCCAAGACCGCGGCCAAACATGGCCTGACCGTTCATGTTTCTCCTTTAGATTACACCATCCCCGCCCTCACCCAGGCTATCATCGAACATTACCGCCATTAGACGTGATTGACGTCCTTTGTGGCTGCTTTCTAAC
>JADFYA010000286.1:599-4976 GCA_015233285.1 Deltaproteobacteria bacterium
TTAAACGGATTGCGCAGATTGTTTACGGCTCAAATTCGTCGGAGGGAGTCACTGTTTGTGACTGATTGGCTCACGGGTAATGATTTCTCCCCTATGGCGGCCTGCTCAATGAAATTTGTCTGAGTATACTGCACTCTTAAGTCAATGATGTTAACCCGCAACCCGCAACACGTAACACGCAACCCGCAACCCGTATAACCCGCATTTTTTTCCTGCCTTCCAATTCGAGACATCAAACAGTTGACTATAGTTGAAATTTATTGTATTTTCTAAAATGCAGTGGATCATCATAAAGTGAACTCATTTCTCTCTTGATTTGCTAAAGAAAGAATCCATGTTTCGAGACACTAAAGAGAAAATACTGGTCATTGACGACAGCCTCACCTTCTTGCACGGCATAAAGCGAAAGTTGGTTGAGGCCGGATATGAGGTGAGCATGGCTAATTCGGGGCCGAAGGGGATTAAGGCCCTGGAAGCGTTCAGCCCTGATTGCATCGTCCTTGATTTCAGTATGCCGGAGATGGATGGTGACGAAGTGGCCAGAATTATCTCTTCGGACGAGCGCTACGCCCACATCCCGATCCTGATGCTGACCGGTATGGATGATAAAAATGACGTGCTTCGGGGTTTGAAGGCCGGGGCGGCAGATTATGTGAACAAAAACGTAGAATTTGAGATTCTCCTGGCCAGGTTGGAAGCGGTTATCAGGAAGAAAATTCTTTACGACCAGTTAGAAGAGGCAAAACAACGGATACTGGAACAACAAAAGCATATTGTAGAAGAAGAGCGGATCAAGGTCCTGCTCCAGATTACCGGGGCCACGGCTGAGGAATTGAACCAGCCCTTGAACTCGTTGTTGGCCAGTATTGAAATGCTTAAGAATACAGACGACATTCCGCCCCGGTTTCAGGATCAGGTCAAGAAGATAGTGGAACATGGTGAACAAATCACCGATATTGTCAATCGCATGCAGGGCATCAGGCAAGACGGACGGTTATATCTGTCCCAATCTGCGTCTGACGTCGTCAATTGGGAACAATCCATCTCTCTGCTGGTGATCGAAGATAATGAAGCGGACTTTGCGGCGGTCAAAGAATTAATCGCCGCCGGATGGTCGAATGTCACCCTGACCAGGGCCTCTAATCTGGCCGAGGGGGTGGAGATGCTAGCCACGGCCGAATTTGATTTGATCTTTTCTGAATACCGGCTTCCCGACGGCCACGGATTCGACTTCCTCAACTATTTGGCTGAACAACAGTTAGTTACTCCTGTGATCTTTATTACTTCGCAAGGAAATGAGGCGGTGGCCGTGCGGGCCATCAAATCCGGTGCGTACGATTACCTGTCCAAGTCTTCTCTGACTTCGGAGACTCTGTCGAAAGCTATCCAGAGCGCTCTAGATGACTCTCGGTTGGTTCGGGAAATGGAGAACGCCAAAAAGCGAATCAAGGAAATGGCCACCACGGATGAACTGACCGGGTTGCACAATCGACGCTATTTTACAGATATCCTGAAAAGGGAAATAAGAAAAAGCCGAGATTATCATTCCCCGATGGTCCTGGCCATGTTGGATATCGACTTTTTCAAGAGTGTAAATGATACCTATGGTCACCTGGCCGGGGATTGCGTTTTGTCCGAATTAGGCAAATTGATTGCCGAACACATCAAGGATGCTGATAATTCCGGGAGATACGGGGGAGAAGAATTCAATATTTTGTTTAGTCAAACCACCCTCGACGAAGCTTACAATCGATGCGAAGCATTCCGCTCTTTGGTGGCGCAACACGTTTTTCGTCACGGCGGGGGCGAACTGCACATCACTATTTCCATCGGGTTAGGAGGCACGGACGGCTCGGAATTGCTTGATTCTGAAGAGCTTATCCGACGCGCCGACTCGGCCTTGTACGCAGCCAAAGCAGCGGGACGGAATCAAACTCGTTTGTACCTAAAAAGCCATGAGGAGGCAGAATGAGTATTACCAACTTACTGCGCAAAA
Source organism: Deltaproteobacteria bacterium (assembly GCA_015233285.1). The sequence continues at coordinate 2,596 of JADFYA010000286.1, forward strand.
TAAAGATCGGCCCCAGAATGTTCTTAGGCTTTACCGTCATGGTCTGGCTTATGATGTTGATCGGCGCCGTCGGCTATATAAATGTGGGTCGAGTGGGCAAAGTTACGTTGTCGGTCTATCAGGATGAGGCCGGTCCATTGATCAGGCTATACAGCGTCCTGCACTTTGCTGAAACGTTCAGGATGCGGATATTGTCTTTTCTGAACGAAATGGATGATCAAAAAACCGCCCGGCTGGAAACGGATATTAGGGCCATCAACGGCAAAATAAATAATGAAATCGCTGCTTATCTTAAGGATATCAGTTCCGGAGACGGCGATAAGCAGCATAAGATTAAGGCATTTCAAGATGATTGGGCTGTTTTCTCCAAAAGTGGGTTGGCGTTGATTCAAGCCGGAGTGATGGGCCTTAGAGAAAAATCATTGTACACCGCTCTCGGAGAGCAGAATCAGGTGTTTAATAAGGCGGTTAAACATGTAAATGACCTTATCGCCGGGCACCGGACCAGCATGGAACAATCAGTCACCGGTGCCCAGAACACGACTCGAGATACGCAGACGCAGATTGTCCTCTTTTGTGTTTTGGGGATTTTCTTAGCGACAATTTTTGGGCATTTTATTTCCTGGTCTATTTACAAGCCGCTCAACGTCCTGGTGGAGGTAATTAAGGTTCTGGCCAAGGGTGACTTAAGCACCCGGGTTAAGGTGGAGGCCCTGGATGAGGTGGGCCAGGTGGCCGACAACATCAACCGGATGGCCGACGCCATTGCCAATGAAATGGCCAAGAGTACCAGTATCCTGACCAACTTCCCCGACCCGTTGATCATGATCGGCCGAAAAATGAAAGTCACCTTTATGAATAAGGCGGCCGAGGAATTGACAGGGATCAAGGCCTGGGAAGTGGTCGATGAAAAAACCTGCGACCAGGTGTTTCGGACAGATCTATGCAACACGATGCATTGCCCTAAGAACCTCGATGAAGAGAGTGATATTGCCGGCGCTGGAATCACCACCAATCTGATTGATGCGAAGGGCCGAGTGATACCGATCCTTTTGGGCGGAGGAGATATCAAAGACGCTAAGGGGAAGTCCGTGGGTGGGTTCCATACCATCCGGGATATCAGCCAGATCGTTGAGGCAAATCGAAAAGAACATGAAATGAGATCTCACCTAGAATCTAAGGTATCTGAATACTTAGCGTTCATGAATAAAGTCGCGGCCGGTGATTTGGACCAGAAGCTGATTATGGCTGAAGACGACGGCGAAGTGGAACTATCCCGTCTGGGGCATGTCCTGAATGACACGGTGGCGGTACTGCAAAAAATGATGTCTAAGGAGAAGGAAGCCCGAGATCGCCTTGAGACAACTATATGGTATTACTCTGAATATGTGGAACGTGTGGCCGACGCTGATCTACGTAAGAGCCTGGTCATCGAGGATGCGGATCTGTTAGGTGCTTTTGGAACGAAGATTAACCAGATGCGGGACAGCATCTACCATATGGTAGAGCGCATCCAAGAAGCGGCAGAACACCTCAACGCCTCCACTAATGAAATTCTGGCTTCTTCCAGGCAGCAGGCTGGGGGCGCTGAAAAACAAGTCTCCTCGGTCAACTTAGTCGCCGCTACAATTAATGAAATCGCCGCCATGAGTACGGAACTTTCGCGTACCGCTCGTAGTGTTGCTGATTTTGCCAAGGATTCGGCTGATCGGTCAAAGGTCGGTTTTGATGCTGTGTCCGAGGCGATGAGAGGGATCAGCCATATTCAAGAATCGAACCAATCCACCTCGGAAAAACTGGCCATCTTAAATGAGAAGGCCGAGAAAATAAGCAAAGTCGTGACTACGATTATTAATGTGGCTGATAAAACAAATTTGTTATCCCTTAACGCGGCCATTGAAGCGGCTAAAGCCGGGGAACAGGGCCGAGGTTTTGCTGTGGTTGCTCAAGAAATTCGCCGGTTGGCCGACCAAACTCAAGAGGCCTCTCAGGAAATTGGAGATATGATCGCGGCCATGCAAGGCGCCGTAGCCGCGGCGGTAATGAGTATGGACAAAGCCTCGGAAGACGTTCGAGTGGGGACTGAGTCGGCTAAGGTGGCTGCAGAGACTTTGCATAGTATTATCGATAACATTATTGAAATTAAACCACGGGTGGATGAAATTGCCGAAGGCGTGATGCAGCAATCCGATGCGACTAAAGACGTTGCCTCATCAATCAAAGAAATTGAGGAAACCGTTCAAATGACCCTCCACTCCGCCCAGCAAGTGACACAGTCGGCTGATGATTTAAACTTGCTGTCGACGCGGCTCCGCGAGGCGGTCATCCAATTTAAATTAAAATAATCCAGGCGGGTTACGGGTTGGGTGTTTCGTGTTGCG
>JADFYA010000287.1 GCA_015233285.1 Deltaproteobacteria bacterium
TATGGTCCAACTGGTCGATAATCCTCTCTTAAATATGACCAGGGACGGATTCTTGGCCGAAATGAAGAAAATGGGTTATGAGTCCGGCAAAAACTGTGTCATGCTGGAAGAAAACGCTCATGGTGATATGTCCACGGTCAACAATATCTTGGATAAATTCAAACAACAGCAAGTTGACCTAATCTTTCCCGTCTCTACCGCCTGCACCCAGGCGGCGATTAGTAAGTTTAAAGACCGACCGGTGGTCTTTGCCGGGGTGGCCAGTCCATTCATCATCGGCGCGGGACAATCAGACACCGACCATCTCCCGAACGTCACCGGCGTGTACGGCGGGGCCCCGGCCCAAAAAATGATGGACATCGTCCACCGATTCAAACCCGGCAAAATTCAGGTCGGTTCCATCTGGGATCCTTCCCAGGCTAATTCCGTTTTTAATGTGGACCAACTGCAGGAAATAGTTAAAAACGATAAGGGCGTTACCTTTATCGGGACGACCGTGACGAATTCTTCCGAGGTGTCTCAGGCCGCCACGTCGTTGGTCCACAAAGGTCTCGATGCATTCACCTTGGTCCCGGATAATATTGTCTATTCTGCGTTTGAATCCGTGCTTAAGGCGGCCAGGTCAAAGAATATCCCTATTTTTATCAATGACGTGGAACGGTTGGCCGATGGGGCCTTTTGTGCTATCGGATATGATTATTTCTCCGTCGGGGTACAGGGGGCGCATTTAGTCAACCGGATCATAAAAGGTGAAAAGCCCAAGGATATCCCTTTTGAACTAAACAAGAAACTGACCTTCGGATTCAACCTGGACACGGCCAAAGAACTGGGCTTCACCATCCCCCCCGATCTTCTGGCCCAGGCCAATAGGTTAGTTGGACAAGGCGCCGAAGCAGTCAAGCAAGCCAGTCATCCGACAGCCTCTGCCTCAACCCGAACCACAACTCCGCCATCGGGTCAGGCCGCCTCCGCCCTGCCTTCCGCCCCTGTAACCCCGGCCGCGGATAAGCCCGCCGGAAAGAGATTGGTCGTGTTTATCTTCAGCGAAACCCCGCCCATCATGGACACCCGGAAAGGGGTGCTTGAGGAGCTGACCACCAGCGGTGTTTTGAAAAAGTATAACATTTCAGTGGAGCATAAAAGCGCCCAGGCTGAATTCTACCTGGCTCAATCCATTGCCGGGGACATTATCCGCCTGAATTATGATTACATCATCACCCTGTCCACTCCGGCCCTCCAGATTATGGCCCAGGCCAACAAAAGGATCCCCCAGATTTTCGGCGGCGTAACCGATCCATACCGGATGGGGATAGCCAAGTCGGCCGATGATCATCTGCCCAACATTACCGGCGTGGCCACCATGCATCCGGTGTCGGCCACCATTAAGGCTATCCGGGAAATTTTGCCGCAAGCCAAGACCATCGGGACCGTCTGGAACCCGGCTGAAGCCACTGCGGAAGCCTGTACCTATGCGGCCCGTGACGCGGTCAAGCAGTACGGTTTCCAGCTTATCGAGACCAACATCAGCCACGTCAACGACATCCCCGACGCCTTGAACGCCCTGGTCGGAAAGAAAATCGACGCCCTGTTTACTTCCGGCGATAACTCGATTAACTTAGCTGTTGATTTTGTCGGCAAGACCATGAAACGATACAAAATTCCCTATTTCACAACCATCCCTTCGGATGCCGGTCAGGGGGCGGCCGTGTTGTCTATTGGCGCAGATTACGTGGAAGTCGGCCGGGAGACGGCCAGGCAAGCCATCCTGGTCATCACCGGCCAGGACCCCAAGAATGTCCCGATCAAGAATTATGTCCCCAAGAAAATGGTGGTGAATGAGGCCTTAGCCAGGGAGTACGGCATCGCTTTGCCCGAGTCCATCCTGAAGGACGCGGCCGAGGTCAAAAGGTAAAGGGAGATGTCTTGTCCACCAACCTGGCGATGTTACTTGTACTTGTTAGCGAAGAACATATTTGACATCGCATAGGTTTTGTGCCATAGGTGGATCTGGGCAATCTATGGTGAAATTATGGATAGGCGGCTGATCCGGCCGTTTTTTTCAAATGTGTCCGTTGTGCCGATGTAGGGTGAATTTCGATCTCAATTTATTGGTTTGTGATTAGAAATAACAGGTGCGGTTAGAGAACCAGGTTGGATTTGTAGATAGCGGTCTTCTTAAGCGCCATCCGTCTGCCCAGTTGGAGCATGGCGGAGATGATGGCTGGTTAGACTACAAGGTCGGGTATACAAGATGAACTTGTTCAAGATAGCACAGGAAAACGCAGCCTCTCTTGAGTCGCAACTAAAGCTAATCATGGATCAAAGTGCGCCCGATACGAAACTATGTCTGGAGACTTTTCAAAATTGGTTTCTCGACAGGGCCGGAATTTCCATTAACATGAAGGCTGCAGTCCTGTCGATTTTCATGGTGACTGGAAAGCATCAGAACATCCATGAATGGGCCGTCGAGCAAGCCGAACTTTCTGGGAGAACTCGTCAGGATATCCTCAGAGAAAAGCTTGGTGGATATTATGATCGGAGACAAGCCTTCGACTATGCCTTTGATGATGGTGAAGGATTTCGTTACGGCGCCTTCAATGCCGGAGGAGTCGGGCTAAGCCTTTTTGGCGATTTTTGCATTGTGCTTAGCCGAACCTTCATGGAAGCGTTGGATGACGCCGCCTGCTTACCTGATGACAGCCTGGAGTGTTGTTTCAATAAGTTGCGTCAATTTGACGAGGATCTTGTCCGCCGGAAAGCCTGCCCGCATACCCATCGCCACTATTTGGCGGCCATAAAGCATGCGGCGGTAGTTCCGCAAACCACCAAGGAACAATGGGGAGGAGTCATATTGGCGGATGGGAATTATATTGAAGCTATATTCATGGCTAAAATTTTGCCGGACCATATTGCCCAAGTCCGTGTGAAGCAAGATAAATATGACGAACTGTTTAATATGGCTTTCGACGCCTTCGGCCGGAAGCTTCACGAGGCGGAAACCGCCCAGGTGCTTCATTTTGTTCAGATCCTAAAAGAGACCCGCAAGAGATCAATATCGATAGAGGTGCTACCATGAGTATAGAACTACTGGCTTACTTTGACCTGGACGGGAGTGCGATAGTCAAGATCGACTTTGAACTCCTCTTGGTGCGCCCCCCTTTCGAGAAGCGACATACCATTAAAATTAATGAGACTATGCTGGATAAGGCGGTCCTCCGCTTCGGCTTTTTTTCAACGGAAAAGATGTTTCCCGATTGGGAGACATTGATTCAATTTCTTAATGCCCAGGTAGCGGAGGCCCATAAAGCCCGCGGCGTAGATCTTTCCAAGGTAGATGTGAGTCAAGATATCATTGATCTGGCTCCGCCGGAAATACTAGATCGGTATCTTGATCGGATAGAAAGAGAGCTTATCCCAGCGCGACGCTTTGATCACGCCGAGTCCGTTCTTATGGCCATGATTAAATCCGATAATCCCGACCTTTCTTCAAAGCCGAGACGATTACGGGTAACACAACTGATACAAGCCCTAAGCGAGGCCAGGAAAAGTGATCCGGTCAAGGCGCTGCAATCCATGGCAGATGAAAGTAGATTTCCGAACCTGACAAAACATGGCGGTTTAGCTAAGGCCCGAAAAATTGAGATAGGAATCAGAGAACAACAATCAATGCTGGCGCATGCCGCCTAAGAGAACCCCATGCAGACGATTACCTTTTTTTCTTATAAGGGCGGCACGGGCAGGTCTATCGCCGTGGCCAATGCTGCGCGTTACCTGACCCGGCTCGGTTTTAAAGTGGCCGTTATGGATTTCGATTTGGAAGCGCCGGGATTGCACTACAAGTTTAGTCAGGCCGCGGATGGTGCGCCTGTAGCCGTAGAACGCGGGGTCGTCGATTATCTCTTTTCATTTGTCACCGAGGGGAAAAGACCTGCTTCGATAAATGATTATGTAACCGAAGTGTTTGCGTTAGACAAAGACAAACCACCTATTTACCTCATTCCGGCCGGTAAGGCCCCGTCAGTTGATTACTGGCAGAAGCTTAGTCGACTAAACTGGCACGAACTATTTTATGGCCCGGAATCTCAAGGGGTTGAGCTTTTCCTTGATTTGAAGTACCGTATCGAAGACGAAATAACCCCGGATTTCTTGCTGATCGATTCCCGCACCGGGGTTACCGAAATGGGTGGTGTGGCCACCACCATTCTACCGGACACTATTATTTACCTGCTGCTCTATAACCGCGAGAATCTGGACGGGGCGCGGGCTGTTTTGCGCAGTTTGAAACGATCTATGCGGCAAATTGGGGATCAAAAAGTCAAGGTCTTCGCTGCGTTGGGACGGTTACCGGAGTTGGGCGACTACGAGCTAGAGAGCAAGCTTCTGGGAGAAGTTAGGGTTTTTCTGGAAGAGACGGCCGATAACCTGGAGGATACCCTGGCGCTCGACGAGATATTCGTACTCCATTCCGAACCGGTCCTGCAACTTCGAGAGTCGTTGCGCGTAGGTACAGAGCACAGTCCTGACGATTCAATTCTCCTCCAGGACTACCTAAGACTGTTTTCCCACATTGTCCCCAAAGACATGATCATGCCCAGAATTGATAACCTGGCCCAGGCGGCTAAAGAAAAAATTTGGTGTGATCCAGAGGGCGCGACCAAAGAGATGGAGAATCTGGCGGAGGTTTATGGGACCTCGGAATGTCTTAGGGAGGTCTTGATGTTCTATAATGTCCGCAGTATCAAAGGACTCCGAGCTCTTAAAATGGCCCAACGGTTTTGGACGGTTACCCAAGAACCCAAAGACCTTCTGCTGCGACGCACGGTGGCGGAAACGTTTGAGGTGCCCTCCATTTTGGGCTCATCTTATATACCCGATTTGAATTTCATTGAAAGTGTCTGGCGGGCCTGGGAGGAGGCGGATATCACCTTGGGAAGGAAGCTGGCGGAATCTTATGGC
>JADFYA010000288.1 GCA_015233285.1 Deltaproteobacteria bacterium
CGGCGGGCGGATGTGGTGATCCTAACCCGGGCCAACCGGGCCGGATCGGGTGACCGTCCCGAACTCAAGGCTCCCTTTGCCGTTCACTTAAGAGGTAAACCTGTTTTCAGAGCCAACCATCTGCCCGTCGGCCTGCGAGACCTGGCGACTGATGAGAGAATCGGTTCTTTTCAGGTGGCCGGCCGGCGAATGGCGGCTTTTGCGGGTTTGGCGGACAATGGCGGTTTTTTTTCGACCCTGCGGGAGATGGGGGCTGAGGTAGTCAAAGAATTCTCCTTTCCTGATCACTATCGTTTCACCGCAACTGATGAATTTAACATTCGGACGGTCATGGACGCGACCGGTCTCGACCTGGCTGTGACCACCGCCAAGGACGCGGTCAAATTATCAACGGATTTCTTAAAGCCACACCGGGTCTGGATCTTGGATGTGGAGTCGGTATTAGATGATGAGCAAGGAATTACCTCTTTGGTACTCAGCCGGACAAAAGAATGATCTGGCCGGCCTACCCCTATGGCAACAGTTAGCTTATGCCGGGATTCTGCTTTTGTCCAGGATGGTCGCTTTAATCCCCTGGTCATGGTACGGCGGAATGGGCCGGGCCTTGGGATCATTGGCCTGGCGGCTGGATAAAAAACATCGGAAAATAACCTTAGACAACATTACCGCCTCTTTCAGTGAGCTTTCGCCCGGAGCGGCGCGAGAGTTGGGACGGCGGTGTTTTCAGAATATGAGCCGGGTGTTTTTTGAGGTCTTGGCCTTGCCGTGGATGACTAAAAGAGAGCTTATGGCCAGGGTTGACTATCAAGACCCGGAGAACATAGCCCAAGCCCTGGCTCTGGGCAAAGGCGGATTTGTCCTGACGGCTCATTTCGGGAACTGGGAGGTGTTGTCTTTGTCTCTGGCCGCGTCCGGCTGGCCGGGAGAAGTGATTGTCCGGCCGTTGGATTTTAAGCCGTTGGATCGATTTATCGACCAGTTAAGAACGATGAACGGTCACGCCACGCTCAACAAAAATAGGTCGGCTCGCGGTGTTCTGGCCGCGCTTCGCCGGCTGAGATTGATCGGGGTGTTATTGGATCAAAACGTCACCTGGCAAGAAGGGGTTTTTGTCGATTATTTCGGGCGGCGGGCTTGCACCAATAAGGGATTGGCCCTGCTGGCTTTAAAGACAGGGTCTCCGGTCATCCCCATCTTTATTGCCCGACAAGAGGGCAATCGTTTCAAGATGATTTGTCATCCGGCCGTGGAGCTGATCAGAACCGGTGACAATACCAAGGATGTTGAAGAGAATACGGCCTTGTTCACCAAGATTATCGAAAACATGGTCAGACAATATCCGGATCACTGGTTCTGGATGCACCAACGGTGGAAGTCCAAACCCTATGAATCCTGGCCTAAAGGGTCAGGAGATAAGGCGCGGCGGTAGAGTTCCCCAGCCTGGTAAGAACTCCGGACGTACGGACCGGCCGACACCGCTTTAAACCCCAATCGCCGGGCTTCTGTTTCGTAGTCTCGAAATTCGTCCGGGGGAACAAACCTGACCACCGGATGATGATCTTTACTGGGTTGCAGATATTGACCGATGGTCAGGATGTCGCAGCCCGCCTCTCGGAGGTGACCGAATAACTCTAAAATCTCAGGAAAGCTTTCGCCCAAACCGACCATTATTCCTGATTTGGTGACTTGTTGCGGAGCCTTTTGCCTGGTTTGACGGAGTAGCTTCAGAGAACGGTCATAATCCGCACCGGGCCTGACCCGGCCGTATAATCGAGAGATGGTCTCCAGGTTATGATTCAACACCGCTGGACCGGCCTCAATGACTGCCTCCAGGGCTGCTTCATCCCCCTGAAAGTCGGGGACTAGAGCTTCCACCTTGATGGCCGGGCCTGGATCACGAACTAGATCACGAACCGCCTTGATAACTGAGGCAAAATGAGCCGCCCCGCCGTCGGGCAAATCATCTCGAGTGACTGAGGTGATCACTGCAAAGGAGAGATTCATTTCCTTGATGGCCGCGGCGACCAGGCTGGGTTCGGCGGGGTTGAGGGGATGGGGCAGGGCCGCGGTCACGGCACAGAAGGTACAGGCCCGGGAGCAGTGAGGTCCCATAATCAGAAACGTGGCGGCAGCCCGGGCATAACATTCAACCCGGTTAGGGCACCGGGCCTCCTGGCATACGGTGTGCAATCCGGTTTTTTGTAAGATGCCGTTTATTTTGTTTACTCCAGGCCCGGTGGGAATGTTTTTCCGGAGCCACGGCGGCTTTCTCAGGTGATCCCGTATCATCATTTCCGGATTTCCGGTCAGCTCCAACCCGCCGGGAAGGCCTAACGCATAGGACGCGGAGTTTTTTATCATCGTCCGGGAGTGGTTGCCCCATTCTTATTTTTTAATCTGCGGCTGAGACCGGGCCGCCGGTCATCACTCCGGTCCGGCATCAACGGCATGGCTTTCAAGGAGGTTCAAGTCTTCCGGGGCGACATGGGTGAATCGGAGCCCCGTGGTGTAGGTGCCCTCAGGCGAGAGACTGGAATGAACCACCAGGGCGTCTGCCCGTACGATTCTTTCTTTCACGCCTATTTCCAATACAACCTCTGTGCCCTGGGGGATGTGACCATAGACCTCGACACTGGCCCCGCCACGGGATATATCCAGGGTTCGGCCGACGGTGACAGGTTGTAACGGGATCCCGTCTTTGTGCGGGGTTAGGGATGTAAGGCTCAAACAGCTAAACCTCAGGTGGCGGCGGCGGTCAATGTTTTGGGTGGTATCCATCGGTAATCCTCTGCTCTGGAATATTTGTTCCCGGTGCCGGGAGCGGCCCATGGCGGTAAGTTACTTAGAGTCCTTTTATAGTGCGCTTTTTTGAACCCGTCAAGACAATTATAACGGAGGTAATGGGAACCGGCCACCAATCCGGAGAAGGGGAAAGGGCGAGATCTGGTTATCGGCGATTTATCGGCATCGAGGCAATGCTGCTGGTGTGGCTGGACTGATTTGTCTGATGGTTTATGCAGAATTTCAATGATCCAAATTAAGAGACGCGCCCGGGGCACGTCTCTGTAGCATCATAAATAATGTCCCAAAGGGAATTGGGCCTGGTTAATTAATTATTGTGTTGTGGTCTCGGTGGGGTTTTAGTTAAGAAAAATGGGCATTTCCGACAGGTAAAAGACAACCATTTTTTCTGCTCGCCCAGGGTCAGGCAGTGGTCGTAATGGGGACAATCCAAAAAGCGGCTCTTATCCACCTGGTGGAACTGCAACGGTTCCTTTAGCGCTCTGGGCGTTGGTTTCAATCTTTTTGGCATAATTGACCTCTTTTGGTTAAGGACATCGGCGTAGTTAATGGAGTGTGCTCCTTTGAGGCGGCCCCAATTCCCACCTCGACCACTCAATGGAGGGCAATGATTAGGTGCGGAGAAAAATAACACACCCCGGCTTCTCTGCCTGGCAACGGTTGAATGACTTAACCTACAGCCTTATAAAGACTTATCAAGAATAGTTAACGGGTGGCCTGAGTTTCATTCATAATAACTGGTTACATTTTAATCATTCCTGGCTGATTTGTCAAATTTTAACTTTCGATGACCGAATCATTGGACCAATTAGCGGTTATAATTTAAAATAATAAAGGGAGAGAAACGGCCGGCCGAAATGAACCGGAAAGAACGTTGAAACTCCATGAGCGGTCGGGATGATCCGGAAAGGCTGAAGACCCCGGCCGGCCCTGGCCTGTATAAACTTTGGATAAATGTTCTTGCCCATCTTCAATCTTTATGGTAGTGTAATGCTGGTAGATTTAGACAGCCAAAGGAGCCGAATAAGGGTCAGCGATTCGCCACCTTGCGGTTGGACCGAAAAGGCACTATTATGACCGTTCACACTATAATGAGTTTTTGATTATATCTCACCTACCTACTGAAGATGGTTCTTCCGGGGAGAAATAACCTGTGTCAAACAAAAAGTATCTGCTGGTTATGGTCTGTCTGATCACCAGTATCTTGGCGGCATACAGCGTATTTTTTTCCACTAAGGCTCTGAGCAGCCTTTACCAGCTTAACAAGGAAAAAGTGTTGACACTTGAAGGCATAGAGCATATCAAAATGCAAAATGAAAAACTCTGCCGCCAGATTTATCGGATCAAAACCGATCGAAAGTATCTAGAAGAAATTGCCAGACAAGACTTGGGCCTCATTCGTGAAAACGAAATCGTCTTTCAGTTCGACAACAAAGAATCACAAGTTCAAAAAGCCGAACCTACTCCTCCAGCCAACCGCTCCGGCGGACCGGTCCAAAAAATAATTCGTGATAATAGATAGGCCGGGGGCAGGTTATTATTACTTTGGTGCCTGCCGCGCCCATCAGTTCTCAAACACCTCATTGGTGCTACTATGGATGAAACAGAAAAGCTCAGAGATGCCCCGGCGATGCTGATGGAAGAATCCATTTATCGCCGGATGTTGGGAAATGATCCGACATCCAGGGCCTTTTTAGAGTTGGCTAAATTGTATTGGACGCAGGACGGATTTGATGAGGTTATTCCGGTCTTGGAACGAGGGTTGGAATTTTACCCGGACGATCTGGCGGCCAGGCAGCTTCTGGCTAAAGCCTATCTGAAAACGGGCCGGACGCTTGAGGCAGTGGCCGAATTAGAAAAGGCCGCGGCGCGATTGGACGATCTGGCCTCAATTTATCTAGACCTGGGCCAAATTTATTATCAGCAAAGGGAGATGGACAAAGCCGGGAAGGCGGCCGGAATCTTTTCCAGTCACCATCCCGACAATGAGATGGGACAAGAACTGCTGGCTCGCCTCACCCCGGATTTGGCCACGGAAAGTCCGGAACCGGCCGGGCCGCATCGAGAAGCAGAGACGCCGCCCGGCGAAGCGGAAGAGGAGGTGGTGTCCCCACCTATCCCGACTCCGTTCCTCACCAAGACGCTGGCCGA
>JADFYA010000289.1:0-4353 GCA_015233285.1 Deltaproteobacteria bacterium
CTTCTGCATCCTCTGGATGACGGCAGACATATCCTTTATGATAGTCTCGCGATGTCTCCAGTAACTGCGTAGTCTGCAAGTCTTGGCGTCGGGCCGAAATGACGCTCGCACCAAGCCAAAAGAATGCAGCTTCCGAAGCCATTCGCAGTCGCTGACATCGGTTTTCCGGCCCGGCACGTTTTTGGCGTGTTTGGCATTAACCAGACAAACTTTGAAGCCACGGTCTTCAAGTATTTCATATACTGGAATCCAGTAGACTCCGGTCGATTCCATGGCCACGCTGGTAACGCCGCATCTTTGCAGCCAATCAGCCATGGCGTATATTTCTCTGGTGACACAGCCGAACTTGCGAACGGGCTGCTCGTCCCTGTCGGCTGGAACCGCCACCCAATGTTCCTCGGAACCAATGTCTATTCCGGCTGCATCTGGGTTCACTAACGAAAACGGATCAGGCTTTTTCCGCCGTTCGGTTAACTTTGACCTTCTGGGCTGACGCATTCTGGTTACCTCCATTAAGAGAATAAACGCTCCAGCCCAGGCGGGTGATCAAAAAAAGTCTCCTAAACGGGATCATGCACATAACAAAAAACATGAGCATGTCACCAATATAATGACCTAAAACGCCCGGAATCATACTCGTTAACGGGTCCTAAGACACCAGTGATACTCCGATCTTAACTGCTGAAGCGTAAGGCATTATACACTTTGGCGACTGCTAAGAACAGAGTTTCTTTCATCAATGACCCCGGGGCGGCGTTCCGGGGACAATTACTCGTAACCCGTAACTCGAAACACGCAACACGTAACCCGTAACTCGAACAGGAATTAGGGGAAGTTATGCCTAGAGCGGCAGTCATTGGAGTGGGCCACATGGGACAGCATCATGCCCGCGTTTATGCTGATTTGGAGGATGTTGATTTAGTCGCCGTCGCTGATACTAACGAAACGCAACTCCGGCGGGTAGCCAAACACTACCGGGCACGCGGCTATGCAGATTACCATGAGATGCTGGACAAAGAAAAAATCGATTTACTCACCATCGCCTTGCCCACTTACGCACACAAAGAGGCGGCCTTGGCCGTCTTTGATCGAAAAATTGATGTCTTGCTGGAAAAACCCATTGCCGGCAACTCCACCGAAGCCGCCGAGATCATTGCGACCGCGGCCAGGACCGGATCTAAGCTGATTGTCGGTCATATCGAGCGGTTTAACCCGGCCGTGATCGCCTTAAAGGAAAAAATCAGCCAGGGCACGCTGGGTGACATTTATAAAATAGAAGTCATCCGAATTGGGCCTTTTCCTGGACACGTCGGCGACGTCGGCGTATCAACCGACCTGGCTGTCCATGATATTGACATTATCGAGTACGTGCTTCATAAGCAAGTCACCAAAGTCTATGCCAATTTTCAGAAAAAGGTTCACCCCACCCATGAAGACATGTTGACGGCCATGCTTCATTACCAGGACGGGATTGTCTGTAATATGAGCATTAGTTGGTTATCACCTATAAAAATCAGGCAAATAAGTTTCTTAGGTGAAAAAGGTCTCTTTCGGGTGAATTATCTGTACCAGGGGCTTTTTTTCTATGAGAACAGCGTCCACAAAAACGGCGGTTTCATTCCCAGCCTGATGTTGGGTTCCGAAGGAAATATGACCAAGTTTCACATCGAAAAAAAAGAACCTCTGCGCTCGGAATTAGAGCACTTCATCAACTACCACTTAGATAAAGAGGCTCCCGTGATCACCGGCGAGGAGGCCTTAAAATCTCTCAAGATAGTTGAGTATATGAAAGAATCGGCTGACCGGGACGAAATCGTCAGACTCTAAAAAAGGGGCCGGCTTATGTGTGGAATCTGCGGCCTGACCCGTCCCGACGGCCCGAAAGCGATCGAGGCCATGGCGGCAGCCATCCGCCACCGGGGGCCCGACGACCACGGGATCTATATCTCCCCCGAGTCCGAAGCCGGTTCCGGAAAAGCCGCATCCCCGGCCGTCGGCCTGGGCCACCGCCGGTTGTCCATCATCGACTTGTCGCCGGCCGGCCGTCAGCCCATGACCAATGAAGACGGCACCATCATTCTGACCTATAACGGAGAAATCTACAACTATCCCGCCTGGCGCCGGCGGCTGATCCAATCCGGCCATCAATTCCGGTCTCAATCCGACACCGAGGTAATTATCCATCTGTACGAAGAACTGGGCCAAGATTGCCTCAAAGAGTTAAACGGCATCTTTGCCTTTGCCCTGCTCGATTTGAAGCAGCAACGTCTGATCCTGGCCCGGGATCACCTGGGCCTAAAGCCTCTTTATTATGCCGATATTGCAGGTAGATTCTACTTCGCCTCGGAGATAAAATCCATCCTGGCCGGCCTGCCCGCCACGCCGGAGATCAACTGGCCGGCCATTTATCATTATTTCTCTTTTCTTTATGTCCCTCACCCGGCCACGGCGTTTTCAAACATTCACCAGTTGCCCCCAGGCTGCGCCCTGGTCTACGATCTAACCCGTGATCGCTATACGGTGGCTCCCTACTGGCAGCCCGAAGTAAACCTTCCGCCATCCCCAAACGGTCCGTCGTATGAAGACAATCGGGCCGCGGTCCGGTCATTGTTAACCGATGCCGTGTCCTGGCAGCTCCTCAGTGATGTTCCGGTGGGGCTGTTCCTTTCGGGCGGGATCGATTCCACCGTCTTAGCCGGGTTGATCGCCCGCGCCTCGGCCCAACCGGTGAACACCTTCACCGTGGTATTTCAAGGCGAAGGCATCAGCGCCGTGGACGATGCCGGATATGCCCGGCAAGTGGCCCGAGCTCTGGGCACCCGGCACCGGGAACTTATCGTCGATATCTCCCAGCCAGAAGAAATGTTTGATTTAATTCGGTGCTTTGACCAGCCCTTCGCCAACCCCACCTTTTACCTGGCTCACCTCATCGCCCAGGAAGCCCGGAAACAAGTGAAGGTGGCCATCTCAGGGGCCGGGGGGGATGAACTCTTTGCCGGTTACCCGCGCTACCGGGCCCTGGCTTTAGCTCCGATGTGGCAAAGACTGCCGGCCTGCTCCGCCGCCTGGGTCAAGGGGATACTTGAACTTTTCCGGGAGGACCCCAATCGGCCCCTGCTCCGCCGGCTGAAGCTCCTGGCCAGAGGTATGGGCCGGGATTTGGACGAGCAGCTTCTGGTCTGGACTTACTATTTTGACGACCGGGAAAAAAGCCGGTTGTTCGCCCCAGGCCCTTTGTCCGCACCCATGGTCCCGTCGTCCCAAATTATTTCCCGCTACTTAAAGGCTATTGAGGGCCCGTTGCCCCGCCGCATGGCCTACCTGGATCTAAAGACTTTTCTAGTAGATAATATCTTGGAATACACGGATAAGACAAGTATGGACGTGGGCCTGGAGGTCCGGGCGCCTTTCCTGGATTACCGGTTGGTGGAGCTTTCGTTGAATCTCCCCTTTGACCAGAAGCGACGCCACGGACAGGCCAAGTACATTCTGAAAGACGCCTTCGCCGATCTCCTTCCCCAAAAGATCGTTCAGGCCCCCAAACGTGGTTTCTGCCCTCCCCTGTCCGTCTGGATGACGACCCGGCTGGACAAATACTTTGATGAGCACATGACTCCGGCCTATCTGCGCGGTCAGGGCTTGTTCGATCCTCAAACCATCGCCCGGCTGAGATGGGAACACCGGACCCACCGCCGCGACAACTCCATGGAACTCTTCAGCCTGATCATGTTCGACGTCTGGTTCAAAAGATTTTTTTCTTAACTCAATAGCATTGATCCAGAACCCGGAACCCGTAACCCACAAGTCGTATTCCCCACCCCGGATTTGATTTATAGACCTACCCTATGGCCACCTCATAAAAATGCGGCGTCGGGGTGCCGTCAAATAACGGTCTTACTTGCTCACCGGCCTTGCCGTGGGCAGGACTGCTGTGCATCGCATTGAAGTCGTCTTGATTTTCAAACTCGACAATCGCCGCGTAATTGCTCTCCTTCAATAGTTTTAAGAGCCTTCTCCCAACGAAACCCTTAAACGCGGAAAATTGTTCATTTGTGGAGGCAAACCATTCTCTAAACTCGGCGTCTTTGCCTTCTTTTATGGGTGGAAAAAAGATTACAACTACAAACATAGTATCATCTCCATCAGTTTATTGTGAGACATGTCAAGGGCCAGCGAAGCGCCACCCTGGGTAAGGACGCACGCCACAAGAGTCAATTGCAACCATTCAACTAAATGTATTTCCACAAAATTAGCAGGGTAACCACCTCTCAGGTTACAAGATCAACCAAGCTTAGCCTGGCGCACCAGATTTCACCGATATAATACCCGCTGTGACCGAATCCTATTTATCGA
>JADFYA010000289.1:4526-4942 GCA_015233285.1 Deltaproteobacteria bacterium
ATCCAGCTTGACTTGCAGCGCCTCGGAATCGCGATTCTGTGTATTCTGAATCAGGAACACCATCAAAAACGTGATGATAGTGGTCCCGGTGTTGATCACGAGTTGCCAGGTGTCACTAAAGTGGAAAAGGGGGCCGCTCAGGACCCACACGATGATCACCGCCACCGCCATCATAAACGCAGTGGAGCGACCCGTCGCACGAGACGTTGTTTTGGCGAAGATGGTAAACCAAGAGGAGGACTTTGTGGGTCTCATAAGGAACCTCCACGTCGGCGCTATCCCACTCACGTCGGCGATCCGCAATTGTTACACACCACTGCACGCGAAGACGGCCATTGAGCGGCCTCTTGTGTCCGAATTAACCGGCCCGGGCGAACGGCGCCAGGCGCCGCCTACACGGGGGGATCCTCCTCGAT
>JADFYA010000028.1 GCA_015233285.1 Deltaproteobacteria bacterium
CCTTAACCACATGATCAAAATGGCGGATCATCATTATCAGGTCGAGGACGGAATATGAATAAAACCATATGGCTCTCCTTTGATATCGCTATCCGAGGTGACTTGGAAGGGCTTTACGCTTGGCTGGACTCACATGGCGCCAAAGAGTGTGGAACCAGCCTGGCCGTCCTCAAATATCCTGATACAGGTAATCTCATTGAAGAGTTAAGAAAAGACCTGGAAGAGAATGTAGCTCTTGAAAAAAATGACCGAGTCTATGTGACATATCAAAACCCTGATGGTAAGGTTGTCGGTAAATTTATCTTTGGCAAACGCAAAGGAGACCCCTGGAAAGGGTACGGACCACAAGGTGCTGATGAAGACGACAGCGATTAGCTATCCTTTCAGGGTTATGGTCGACACAAGTTTCTGGATCGCCCTTTATGACATTAAAGATCGTCGGCATAGCGAAGCGGTCGACCGGGAGAGCGTTTTGACCATATCAAATGTAATCCTGCCCTGGCCGATCCTCTACGAGACGTTACGGACAAGGTTTGTCAAGAGGCCATGGGGATTACAATTCAGATTGCTCTTGTCTACCCTCCAGGTATCCCATGTTTGCGATACCCCTTACAGGCAACGCGCCTATGATGACACGGTGTCTGATTCCAATGTCCGTCGAGGTATCAGCATGGTTGATATGTTGATCAGGCTGATGCTGGAAGACAAGAGTCTGGGAATAACTCACCTGCTCACTTTCAATGTTAAGGATTTTGAAGATGTCTGTCGCGAAAGACGGATCGAGCTGGTCTAACCTTATAAAGTAAATTGTAACTTTTGTGATTGATCAAAGGAAAACCAATTGACTGAATCTTTAAAGAAATACTTAATCCTGATCTACGTCGCCGTACCTGTCCTGATTCTGGATCAGGTGACCAAGGCGATGATTCTTCAAAAGTTGGCCTTGCACCAGAGCCTGGAGGTGATTCCGGGCTTCTTTAATTTGTGCTACGTCCGGAACAAGGGTGCGGCCTTCGGCGTTCTGAATAATTTTTCACCATCTTTAACCCGCTATTTATTTATCGCCGTCGGGGTCACGGCCGTGGTGGTCATCGGCTACCTGGTCAGTCAAATCAAAGAAGACGGCCGATGGATGGTTATAGCTTTGGGGCTGGTCCTGGGCGGGGCAGTAGGCAACAATCTGATCGATCGGGTCAGATGGGGGGAAGTCATCGATTTCCTAGACGTCTACGTCAAATCATATCACTGGCCGGTATTTAATGTCGCAGACTCAGCCATTACCGTCGGGTCGATTCTCTTGGCCTATCAGGTAATCAGGAGGATTTAATCATGTTCCCGACCATTGTCCGGCTGGGTCCTTTGGCCATTCATAGTTATGGTGTTCTAGTGGCTACCGCCTTTCTGGCCGGAGTGGGTTTGGCCATGCGGGAAGCCCGGCGAATGGGCCAGGATCCGACTAAAGTCATGGACTTATCGCTCTATATCGTCATTTCAGCCATTGTCGGTTCCCGCTTACTCTATGTCCTGCTTAAATTTGATTACTATATCAAAAAGCCTCTAAATGTTTTTATGATTTGGGAAGGCGGGCTGGTTTTCTACGGGGGGTTGATTGGCGCCCTAATCGTGGGTCTGTGGTACATGCGGCGGCATGGGCTGAATATGTGGCTGACCTGCGATATCTTTGCTCCGTCTCTGCCTCTGGGTCAGGCCATTGGCCGGCTGGGTTGTTTTTCGGCCGGATGTTGCTATGGCAGCCCCACCGACCTCCCCTGGGCTGTGACCTTCACCAATCCCGATACACTGGCTTCGCCCCTGGGCGTGCCGATCCATCCCACGCAGTTATATTCTTCGGCCATTGGTTTGGTCATTTTCATCATTTTGATGCTCATGCGGAAGCACAAAAGGTTCGACGGCCAGTTGGTCTGGACCTATGTGGTCTTGTCTGGGATAGGACGTTTCTTCGATGAATTCTGCCGGGCCGACTTTCGCGGTCCGGAAGTCTTCGGCGTCATTTCCACCACCCAGGCCATCAGCGTCATCAGCATCGTCGTCGGCGTGGTCATGCTCATCATCTTAGGCAAGAAGCACAAGTTGACACCTACACCCAACCCGTGACACTATCCACCGAAAAGAAAAGAACCAACCGCCTAAGATCAAATGCACGACGCAGAGGTTGCTTGATTCAGGTCAAGGAAGCCTCTGCGTTTTTTTATCTGGAGGACTACTCTGGGGGATGTTTTACCGTCCGGTGCAGCACCTCCTTGGGCGTTATCTCCGCATACCCCGAAGCGTTTCCTCGCTGTAGCCCCACCCCTTGCACGACGGAACGTCAATCAGAATGAATTCAGCATCTTTGTAGGCCTCAAAATTCAGCGGTTCCTCGGTATCAATCCGAGCCTGCCCGCCTTCATCAACCTGCCGGCCATTGATCGATAACTGCCCCTTGGTCAGGTAAACAAAAACCCGACGCCCTCGGGTGGCCTCGAAGGACAGCTCCTGATCCTGATCAAGATCGGCCCGATATATTGTCGCGTCCGTGTGTAACGTCACGGTATCCGGGATGCCCCGCCCGGAAGCCACAGGGAAGAGTGTGTTCATCCATAACACCGGAGCATATGTTCTCTGGTCATAGGTCGGCCGAAGCCCGGATTTGTCCGGGAAGATCCAGATCTGATAAAAATGCACCGGGTTATCGGCCAGATTGAATTCGGAATGGGTCAGCCCGGTGCCGGCCGACATGCGCTGGACATCGTTGGCCTGGATGACGGCCTTGTTGCCCATGCTGTCCTCATGAGTCATCTCGCCCTGGAGGACGATTGTCACGATCTCCATTTCCTGGTGGGGATGAGTCGGGAAGCCGGTCCCTGGGGCGACAACATCATCATTGAAGACCCGCAAGGCGCCGAACTGGATATTATTCGGATCGAAATAGTTGGCGAATGAAAACAGCCAATAGGTCTTCAGCCACCCGAAGTTGCTGAAATGGCGATCCTCTTTTTTGATGATTTGGATCATATTTTCTCCTCCTACAAGGCGCAGGGACATCCGGCCGACCAGAAGCGGCTTAAATTCTAAGCATGATATGAACATTCGGTCGGTTTGTAAATAGGGCGGGGGATTCATTTCTCTGGTGATTTTCCTGGCATGGCGTGGATTTTTCCCGGTGGGTTCATACGGCGGGGAGGGTTCGGATAAAGGCTGCTTTGGAAGCCCACAGAAGATGACAACAACTTGATATAGTTGCACTTATTACCATTCTTTTGTTTCTAAATTTATAGAATCATTTTTACTTCGACAATTTTTGGCTCTGTCGTGGATTGTCCAACAATGCGCACTCGTTGTTCCTCAGTAAACATTTATAGACTCCGCTGGGATTTCCCCTTCTTTTATCTGTTTGCCTGTGGCCTTAATCGGCAGTACCGGTTCGAAGTGCGGATAAAGTAGCACGTCTGGTTCTGGAAGTGCGTCTTCCGGTAAATCTTCTAATTGAATCTGCCAAGCCTTTCTGACACTCCAGCCGGAAGTCGTAATATCAACGAGCCACACTATCGGTTGGTCCAACGCATCCCGAATGGAAATAGTGCCTGACTTCAATTTGTCCACGATTGATGGGCGAGTCGGAGCCACGACATACCGCAGTATATCATCCTGATCATCGCTCAAGTACGCAATAGCTAAACCATTCCATGGGGTTTTAAAGGTAAAGATCAATGGTTCGTTGAATTCATACAACATTTCTTCCGGAGGGAATATGTTTCCGATGAGTTCCGCCGGATATTCAGGAGCACTTACATCCCAAAGAGTCATGGTTCTCCCCTGAATATTTCTTGAAAAGTTAAATGACTATATTTCCAAAAAGTGGCATGACTCGGTACAGGTCCTTCGGTCATTTTAATCTTGCCATGTTCCGGCCTGAGTTTGGCCTCAATTATGCAAGTTATTTTTACGTCGGAACCTACGAAGAAACTCTTCAATACCTTCAGGTGTAGTTGATACTGATAACCCGTGCCGTTGACACAGGTCCTGTCCTGGGTTGACTGGAATGTTCATTTCGTGAAAGGTCTTAATGTCGTGCTCGCCGGGAGGATTTTCTTTTGAATGTCCATAAACTGTAATATTTGCATCAACTGCGTCAGCCGGAGGACAATTGGCCGGCCAGTCATCTGGAAATCGCAATTCATTTTCTGGCATTCCGTTCTCTCCGATTCTTTCTCATATTATCCTCGTAAAAATTTGATTGATTTTTTTATGCTATATTTTTTTGAAAGTCAAGAAAGCAATCGGCTCCGGTCCCACAACCGATATACTAACCACCTGGGATAGACGGACTACGCAAGGGTTTCTTCTTCATCTCCGAGACCACCTGCTCTTTTTATCTCCACAACACGGTACGATCGTGTCTGCCATAAAGCAAAGCGCCCCAGTTGGTGAGGCAAGGATCATATTATTGACTACCCTTAGGAGGATATATAGACCTATTTGGACCTTGGCCTCGTTGCAACCACCTACCAGACTGGTAATAGTGGAGAGGTCTTCCGATTCGCCGATATCTTACTCTTGACTTCGAAATTCCTTTTGGTCGAGCACTAATCACAAAGAAGATAAGTCCAAAGATGCTTCCCAAGAAGAAGTACCCCAACAAAACCTGAAAAGCGCATAAGAGCTTCGGCATTACCATTACAGGAACGATGTCTCCGTATCCTACTGTTGCCATAGTAATAACGCTAAAATAAAAGAAGTCGACTAACAGGTTGCCGCTCTTGTGTTCTACATGAAAAGGACTTTCGCCAAAAGGTGTTAGGCCATCACTGAAGTAAATCAGTAGATAGATGCAAGCAAAGGATAGCGCCAGTATAAAGTAAGCCCGAAAGAGCAAATCGTATACTCCGTTGAGAAGCGTAATCCGGGCAGGTTGGGCGGGGCCAGCAAAGGAACCATTTCGGTTAAACCATCGAATAAATAGATCATCGTATATTCTAAATTTAAGAATCCTTACAATGCTGAGGGCGGATAATGTGTACCCTGGAAGTGCATAACACCAGTAGCGTTCTCTGTACCCAGTGGCCGAGCAGTATACAATCATAGTATATATTGCAAAAAATAGAATTATGTTCATCAACAAATCGCCAGCCTGCTTAATTATAAATCCTTTGGAAAGGTCAAATCGTCGTTCGCGAGACCATGTGTCCATCTGCTTCAGAAGGGATCGAAGGAGTTGGAGAGACAGTAATGCAAGAGACAAGCCCACAAGATTTGTTATATGGTAACCTTGGAATGGTGTATCTATGGGACCAAGGAAAAACAGATATATGAAAAAAACAAGGCCGACACCCACCGCAACTGCAAGCGAGATGCCGAACGATTCTGGAGGATGTCGTACAGAGTATTTCCATACGTAGATCAGGAAAAAACCGATCATAATAAACGTTATTTGCCACAACAGATAAATCAAGCGAGGACTCCATCATAAAGTTGATGAATTATATCTTGTTGTAACTGCAGAAGGTACCTATAGTTCTCCGGCAATCTTTCATTTCTGCCCGACCAACAATTGAGTGGAGGAACGGAAACAATATAGACTCCCGTCCTTCGCTGAACATTTTGAAAAGACAACTGGTTGCGCCTCTTATTTGATTACTGAGCCGAGCCTTCCTCTATTCCTTTGTAATGTCCGTCCGAATGACTAATACGCTCGGTAAGGTATTTGTAATGCTGGTTTTCTCCGGATTTATGTCAACCCCCAGCAGTAACTCATCGACCACGGGCGTTTTCAGTTCAGAGCGAGCTGCATGTGCCGCCAATATGGCGCCCAGCCAGCGGCGAATCTCACTCCTGTATTGTAGGTCATTTTGGTCTTTGACATTCTCGTAACTTATTGGCGATCCAATACATCCTTCGAAGAGGTATGTCCCAAACTTCTCGATGCAACACAGTAGAGTTGCTTCAGGAAAGCCATCGATAATTCTTATCGACATACCAGGCGCTGCCACAAGAGAGATCTGCCGACTGGTAGTAGGATTTCCCTTCGGACTTAGCCGGTCGGCGCTAACGTACATAAAGCCTATAGAACTTTGTTGTGTCCTATGAAAAATCCCGAAACTCCCAACGGAGGGAAGTATTGCCCCCTTGAGCAGGTGTGGAGGAGGCTTGAAAGTCGAAACCCCTTCGATGCATGGTCTTCGGGAGAGAAGGTCCCATTGTTCCGAATTCCCTTTAAAGGTAGCTGACTCAGGAAAAGACGGGTATTGGCCGCAGAGACAAAATGTTGATGGACATCTCTTGGCCTGCAAGAAAGTCATCCTGGCCCAGAAGTCCGGTGCAAGCCCGTATGTGACTATCAGAAGATCACTCAATTCACACCTGGCCTTTGGCCTGGAAAACTTGCCGGTACCAAGAAAGGTGACCTGATGCCTGCTCCCGTGGTATTCTTCAATGTGGAACCTATTTTTCAATGAGGTGAAACAGTCCATTAAAGCGCGAAAAAGATGCACTTCAAAGAATTTCACCTTAGCCGAATGAAGTGTCCACACGTTTGATAGAGAAGTACCAAACATCGTAGCGTTATTCATCAAAATATTCTCCCTCATCTGCAGGGCGTTCTATTCTTTGTGGTCCGACCCTCACACTCACCCGACCACTCCCACGCAGAATGCCAAGAAAATAATCCTGTAAGCGAAGTTTGCCAGCAGCCCCTGGGACTAGGGGTTAGGGTTCATGGCTTTCCGCCGGTGAGCGAGTGTCTTTGCTTCAGTAGCTACTCCCTTGCCTTTTCGTGTCTTTTTGCCAAAATCATGTGCACAGTGTCAGGTGGATCAGTTCAGAAGACGTAATCAGCCCATTTGGATAGGTCGACGGCATCGCTCTGCTTCGGTAATTTCAAAATGCTGTGGTAAATTTCTTCGCAAACAAGTTCGAATCGTTTACCCTTGGCAACAACTGCGATCTTGTTTGCCTCGGAGACATTTGGAAGTGAAACATCGTCAATTAACACGTAGATAATCTGAGGTGGTTGTCTACCTTCCTT
The DNA here is from genome assembly GCA_015233285.1 of Deltaproteobacteria bacterium. The sequence continues at coordinate 7,025 of JADFYA010000028.1, forward strand.
CTTGGCTGCCATTTCAAGATCAGCCGCAAGCTCACGCTCAAATTCAGGCCAAGGCTTATCGGCAGATTTTTTGGAATGGAAGATGAGGATAGTTTCACATTCTTTCATTACGCGCATTATTTCATCACGAATGCGCGCACCTGCAAAAAAATCCCGTTTGTCAAGCTTTGTGCGTAGTCCCTTCTGATGAAGCCATGCATCCACGGCCAGTACCACATCATCGTTGGCCCATGCATAACAAACGAATATCTGATCACGGCTCCGGTCTTTACCGTGTAGCTCAGCCTGCGAGACAAACACGGCACCTCCATCAGCGGGATCAACATCGTGCGGAAATACCGTGTTTATATCGTACCTGGCATTGGTTAGAATAGCGCGGGAAACGTTATTTTTATATGAGGAAAGCGAGGAACCGTTATCATACAGGCGTGCCTTGGAAAGATTAGCGCCACAAAGGTCTGCTCCCGCCAAGTTCAAATTGAGTAACTTACCTTCGATAGTTTCCCCATGAAGGTCAGGTAGCCAGTCCGGGTTTCTTTCACGGTATTGATTCCATGTAGCTACTCGCCCGTCGCGGAAAAGCTTGAGGGCCTCTTCGTTTAACATATGTTATGTCTCCTTGAAGTGTTGTTTGTACACAGATAACCCAACAATATTAATGCACTCTGAACCATCGTTATGGCTTATAACACCGCAAAAGAGGAGCGTGGCTGCACTCATAGTGATGGGCATTCTATCCTCATCCTTCTCGGCTTCCAAATAGTAGATAGCAAATACTACTATTTAACATATTGATTACAATATCATTTATTGAATCTTTTCGCAAGCAATTTTTCTCACATCCCCCAAAACACGAAAAGGCGCCGGCCAACCATTACGATTGGGGCGCCTTTTCATTTAATGCACGTTTATGCGCGGGATTATCCGCGGTTAATTATGGGTATTCCGGATCAAACAGCATGACGGTTGCCGGCTCTTCTCTGTCATGATTTTATGCTGTCGCTATTCGCCATCCGGCTATCGGTGTATCACTACGTCCGGCACCCGTGATCAAACCTTCCTCAATCCCCCGATGCCTTCCAAGACTTTTTCCGGGGTGATGGGCAGGTCCTTGAACCGGTATCCGGTGGCCTGGGAGATCGCCTCCGCGATGGCCGGGGCCGTGGGCGAGACCAGGCCCTCTCCGGCTTCCTTTGCCCCAAAAGGACCTTCCTCTTCAAAGGTCTCGATACAGACTGATTCACCCGGCGGCATGTCCAGCGCCGTGGGCACCTTGTAATCCAGGAAGGTGGTATTCAGAGTCCGGCCATTGTCCATGACGAACCTTTCGCACAAGGCATAGCCCAGGCCCATCTGAATCGACCCTTCCAACTGCCCATCCACCGACATGGGGTTGATCACCGTACCGCAGTCATGGGCCGTGTACATCTTCTCCACCTTGACGATCCCGGTCTCCTGATCCACCTGCACCTCCGCCACCTGGGCCCCGAAGCTGAAGGCCGGAGTGACCAGCCCTTTCCCCCTGGGGACATAGTAGCCCCGGGCGACCAGCGGCTCACCTCGTTTGAACTTCTGGTGCATATGAACGGCCTGGCCGAAGGTGAGGAACCGGTCCGGCCGGGTCACCGGAAATATCTTGCCGTCTTTAAACCCGATGTCATGGATGACGTTCAGATCGAACTTCAAGGACACGATCCCGGCCAGTTCTTTCTTGATCTTGGCCACGGCGTCCCGCACCGCGTTACCGCCCATCAAGGTCACCCGGCTGCCCCAGGTGCCCAGATCCGACTGGGGAGTAACCGAGGTGTCGGCCACGGTCAGCCGGATATCTTCCATTCGCAAGCCCAATTCCTCGGCCAGGATCTGTTTTAGGGTGGTGTCCGACCCCTGACCGATATCCGTGGCCGGGGTCAGGAGATGGACCGTCCCGTCCTCAAAGGCCCGGACTTCCGCGGCGGAAAAAGTATAATTAGTGTTAAACCAGTTAAACACGCCGCCGGAGATGAAGCTGTAGCAACCAATGCCCATCCCCTTGCCGTCCCGGCTCTCGGCGCAGGCCGCCCGCTTTTCCTTCCAGCCGGATATCTTGGCCACTTCCTGGAGACACTCGATAAACCCGCAGCTAGAGACGGTGGCCACATCAGGAATTTTATCGCCGGAGACCATGGCGTTCTTGATTCTGATCTCGATTGGGTCCAGGCCCAGGGCCTCGGCGGCCATGTTCATCTGGGTCTCAGAGGCAAACAGGGCTTGTGGAGCCCCAAAGCCGCGCATGGCTCCAGCCGGGGGCTTGTTGGTGTAGATATGGTACCCGTTGTAGCGGTAGTTGGGGTAGCGGTAGAGCATGGCCCCAAAGTTGCCGCATAGGAAGGTGGCGGTGGGGCCCATACTATTGTAGGCGCCGCCGTCCAGGTCGGCCCTGAAGTCCTTGGCGGTAATGGTCCCGTCCTTCTTGAAACCCACCTTGGAATACAGCTTCATTCCATGCCGCCGCCGGCCATAGGCCAGTTCATCCGTCCGGGACAACCTGAACTTCACCGGTTTCCCCGTCCTCCTGGCCAAAAACGCGGCGCAAAATTCCCAGGCCCGAAGCTCCATTTTGCCGCCGAAACCACCGCCCACGGCCGGTTTGATCACCCGGACGTCGTTCTCCCGGAGGCCCAGCGTGGAGGCCAGCAGACACTGGACAATGTACGGGACTTGCGTGGAGGTCCACAGGGTCACCCGGTCATCGTCATCCGACTGGGCCACACAGGCGCACGGCTCCATGTAAGCATGACTAACGGCGTGGACTTCGAAGGTATTTTCTGCGATATAGTCGGCTTCGGCGAATCCTTTGTCCAGATCGCCGTATTCTATCTTCCGGTTGAGGCTGATATTGTCCGGTCGGTAATCGTGAATGACCGGGGCGCCCTGGGCCATGGATTCATCCACCGAAAAGCCGGCCGGCAGCTCTTCATATTCAACCTTGATCAGTTCCAAGGCCTCGCAGGCCAGGTCATTATCGATGGCCGCCACGGCCGCCACTTCATCGCCGATAAACCGGACCTTGTCCACGGCCAGCGGGTATTCATCCTGGGTTTCCGGGAAAAGACGCCAGTTCCCGAATTTGATTTTAGGCGTGTCTTCGCCGGTAATTACGGCCTTGACTCCGGGCAACGCCGCGGCTTTGGAGGTATCTATGTGCAGAATCCGGGCATGGGGTAAGGGGCTCCGGAGAATCTGGCCGTACAACATGCCGGGGATCTTTATATCGTCGGCGTAGAGCGCCCGCCCCGTGGCCTTGGCCGGGCCGTCCACCCGGGGGGTGTTCGTTCCGATAATGGAGTGCTTGCTCATTTCAGTTCCTTAATTTAATCCGCAGATTGCGCCGATTTGCGCAGATTAGAAAATACAACAGGCTTAAATTCAAGACTCGGTCGGCCAAAATTCAGTAAAAGTCCGCGTTCCAGGTGTGTTGCCTTGAGATAGTTCAATAGTTGCGCTTCCTCAAAGCCGGTAATGGTATTGAGCGCTTTTAACTCAAGGATAACTCTCCCGTTTCATTTCTGCCGCCTAATTATTGAGGCTTTGGAACTCAGATCGTTCTGCGGCGGCATTACTTGGCGCACGGAGGTAGAGCTTTCTGGGCGCAGGCATTAATGGCCCGGCGGGTCAGGACGTAGACCATGGTCTTGCGGTATTCGGCCGTGGTTCTAACGTCGGTGATGGGCCGGGCTTCATCGGCCGCCTGAGCCGCCGCCTGGTTGATCAGATCCGTGGTCAGCTTCTGCCCGGTCAGCAGGGATTCCGCCTTTCGGGCCCGCATCGGCACCGGAGCCACCGCGCCCAGGACAATCCGGGCCGCTTGACAGACGTCTCCGGCCATGACCAGATGCGCCCCGACGCCGACGGCCGCGATATCAACCTTTGAGCGGGGAGATATCTTGAGATAGACCGTGCCCGATCCAGGAGAAGGCGCCGGCACCGTGATCTTCTCCAGCAGCTCTTCCGGTTCCATCACCGTCTTGCCCGGTCCTTGAAAAAAATCATCTAATTTGACCATTCGCTTACCGCCTAAGCGGGCCAGGGTCACTTCCGCGTCCAGGGCCATCAGGGCCGGGATATTATCCGCGGACGGGGCGGCGTTACAGAGGTTTCCGGCCACCGTGCCCATATTCCGAACCTGGACTGTGGCCGTGACTGACGCGGCATGAGCAACTGCGTCATATTTTTCTTTAATCATTGGATGATCCGCCACATCGGCCAGTAAGGCCAGCGGCCCCAAAGTCAGACCCTTGGTCTGGTCGTATTTGATGTAGTCCAAACCGGGAATGTTCTTGAGCCCGATGACGTATTCCGGCGCGGCCGCGCCCAGAGACATCTTGATCAACAGGTCCGTGCCTCCGGCCATCACCCTGACTTTGCCCTTATACTGAGCCAGCATGGCGCAGGCCTCTTCCCAAGTTTTGGGGGCGAGGTATTTGAATTTTGGTAACGGCACTTCTTCCCCCTTCCGGCTGAAATAATTAGTCCTGATTCATCTGGTGAGCTGCTTTTTCGATGGCCTCGACAATCTTGTTGTAACCGGTGCAGCGGCAGAGATTGCCGGACAGGCCGGCCCGAATGTCCGGTTCATCGGGATTAGGGTTCTTATCGAGCAAAACCTTGGCCGACATGATCATCCCAGGGGTGCAAAACCCACACTGAATGGCGCCGTAGGTCACAAACGCCTCCTGGATGGGATGCATTTCTTCTCCCGAGGGGGCCAATCCTTCGATGGTCATGATGTCCTTACCGTCGGCCTCCACGGCCAGGGTCAGACAGGAGCTGACGTTCCGGCCATTCATGATCACCGTGCAGGCCCCACAATCCCCCGTCCCGCAACCGAATTTTGTCCCGGTGAAGGCCAGGTCTTCCCGCAGGACCTCATTCAAGGTGCGATGGGGGGCCACGGCCAGCTCATAATCATCACCATTAACCTTGAGATGGATTAAGTGCTTCAATGGGGTCTTCTCCTTTTCTTATATTCACAGACAGAGCGACACGAATAACAACTAAAAATAAAGAGGACACCGAAGGTCTCTATTCGACTATATTTAGCCTTTAAACCCTCAGCGTCCTCTTGTTTATGCTTTTAAATTCGGTCGGCCTAGGCCTAATCAACCGACATATTTTGAAAACTCGCCAGATTACTGTTTGGCCGGAGCCGACATGGGTGCCGCGGCCGGGGCATCTTTGGCTGGAGCCGGCATCGTCGGACCTGAAGACGGGGACCCCGGCATCGTCTGACTTGAAGACGGCGCGCCTGGAGTGATTTCCATTCCCGGAACTGAAGGCCGCTTCACTGGAGAGATTTGCATCCCCGGGCCTGCCGGCATAGCTCCTGGAGTAGACATTTGCATCCCCGGACCAGGACTCTTAGGAGCATCGCTCCCCGGCATTGGAGAAGCCGGAGCCTGCCCCTTCTGGGGGCCTTCCCCCGGAATACCTTTGATCTGGGGAAGTAAGAGAGGCGCTGAAGGTGGAGTAGCCACAACTGGAGGTTGCGAGACGTCGCCGCCCGGGACACCCGCAGGCATAGGCATCTTGGGTGGAGCTCCCATGGGTGGAGCCGGCTTAGCTACGGTGTCCTTGGTCGGATCCGGCATCGCCACGCCTTTGTTGGCATCGTCTATGGTCGGATCATGGTCGGCGAACAATCCTATATACAAGATATGATACCATTTACCTTGGGTCTTTTCCCATGTATCCGCCATAATCACCTGGTTTGGTATAGGTTTGCCCATTCCATAAATGAGGCTTTTGATTTCAACCTTGACCAATGCCCGGTTGGGCTCGTTTAACTTCTTTTCTGCAGACAGCACTTTAATGGATCTGTATTCTATACCCGTCCCGCTAGACGGCAAGTAACCTTGAAGTTTAAATTTGGCACGGAACTTCGGATGCTCCATGTCGTAAGCCTGCTTGTTATCCCCTTCCTTCCTGAGCGCCCAGTATTTCCTGGCCCTGCCCAGGAGTTCTTTCTCATCCTTGGCCGGGAGCTTACCGCCCGAGGGGACTTTCTTGACGGTTTGCTCTTTTGGAAAAACATATGGTTCAGGTAAGACGCTAAGAGGCTTCGGCTTCAGGGTATCATTCAATCTGGTGGGCCCTGTGGTCCCGGCATTGTCCGAATCGCCGAGCGCCGGGGGATTCTCTTTGCCCTTTGGCGTAACCGGTGCGGCCGGTTTCTCGGCCGGGGAATTGTTCGTCGTAGGTTTAGTATCTTTCGCAGGCGGGTTCACTTCTACCTTAGCCGGTGACTCCGCCGATTTGGTCGGTGTCACGACCGCTGGGGTCTTAACGTCTGTTCCAATCGGGACATTGGCCGGCGAAACGGCTTTGTTGGAATCTGGAGCGGCGGCCGGTGTGGCGCTCTCGGCTGCATAGCACCGGGCAGAGTTGATGGATAGACTCAGGCAGAGCAAACTAGTCACAGCCAGCAGGCTAATGCCTAACCTGAAAATCTTCATGGTTCCTCCTAAACATTTATGGTAAACAAGAGTGATCGAATCGATCTTGATTCAAAAGAAAGCTATTCTGAAATACACAAGAAAGGAACTTTTGTCAAGCCGGGTAATGCTTAAGTAAATGTAATCACATAGAATACTACTAATTAAGTCTCGTCAATGACATAGTCTCGGGTAGCACCACCCTAAACAGAGGCCGAACTAGGTTACACACCCGAAGTTGCCTGCCACAGTTATAAAACGTCGCGATACATCCCTGAGTAATAACTATTAGTTGTCAGGGCTTGCCGCCCTGCGGCAGGTTGTTCAAGTATTCAATGCAGTTCCATCCGGGAGCATACATGCGGTTGAAAACTAAAGCTAGGTTTATTAGCCTCTTAGCATCAAAGATGTCGCCACCGATATGGTACCGGCTCATCGCCAACATACAAGAAGATGCCTCGTTCCGATGGAGATCATGTTGGGCAAGGGATTGCTCATAGGCCAGGTTGAATTCCTTTTTCCTGTCATAAATCTCGGCCAAGCCACGCCTAACCAGGTAATGGTAGGGACTCAATCTTTTGGCCAACTTAAAGGTTTTCAAAGCTGCCTCCAATTCAGACTCTGACTCTCCAGGAGTTTTAGCTTCCAATTGATAGGCCCTCTCCAAATGGGTCCGGCCTCGAACAAAAAGGACATCTCCAACAACGGGCAAAAACACGATAACGGCCATGAGGCCAAACAAGAGATTAAGAGCCGGCCTGACCACCACACTCTTCGTGGCAAAGTCGCAGCCGGGAGACCAAGCACCTTGCGATTGCGGAAGCGTAACCGTCATCACACTGCCCAGAACAAAGATAAAAATAAAGGCCGAAGTTACAATATGGAATGGAAAATGAACCAGGGCATTAAGAAGTAAAAATAGAAGACTAGAGGTTCCAGAAATTAAAATAACTCTCGTATCAAAGCTGACAGACGGGTTCCTTAACGACTTAACAACGTGCTTCCCAAGTGACACCAGTATCCAAATCCAAAAAAAGAGACCCGGCGCACCCAGCTCGGCCAGCAACTGCATATGATCGTTGTGGACAGCATCAAAAAGGCCCAAGTCGTCGTTTATGCCCCCGCCAAAAACAACGATCCAAGACCGGTAATCAAAAAAAGAGGCGACAAACGCGCCAGGCCCGACGCCGGTAAGCGGCCGGTCTTGGACCATCGCCCAGGCAGCCTCCACTGCCGTCAGCCGCGTGGATAGAGCCTGATTATAGTCGGCAGACATGACCATATGGGTGATTTGCCCCAAGCGATCACCCAAGAAAAACACAAAAATAATAGTGGACGAGGTCAGGCCAAAAACTCCCAGTAAAACAAGCGAACGCCGTGTAAGTAAGACGTCTTTGAAAATAACTCGCCAACCTAAGTAGAAAAGGAAACAAACAGAAGCAATTGCAGGGAAAATCGAACCAAGCGTCTTAGTATAGAAAAGGGATAACAGGAGCAAAACAAAGAAAAAAATCATCAACCATCGCCATCTATTAAACTTTTGGGTAAAAATCAGCCCCAAAGCTAACGGTAGAACACTCCCGACAACGGCACCATAGTGGTTGGGGTTAGTAAAGAAAAAACCTGTCGACCTAAGCCCTCTGAACGGATGGATGGTGTTGGGGAGATAGCCGTAGTATTGGACCAACCCCGCAACCGATGTGACAAGGCCACCCACTATCAGCAAACCCCAGCAGACCAATACCGAGTCCTGTTTCAATACCAACGGAAAACAAAAATAAAGGCCGGCAAATAGACTCAGATGGAGAAAGAAGCGCAAAGAAAGAACGGGAGAGGTCGAAAATGGGATGAGGATAAGACACCAGGCCAAAAGGAGACATATCGGGAGAGCGGCCGGAACTGTGGCCACGAAAGGTCTGATGGTCCCGGCCGGTGAAGAAAATACTCGGATAACCCCAAACCAACAGAAGAATAACGCCAGCCAAACGGCGACCACTTCTTTGGGTAGAAGAAATAACTCCTCGCCCCAAGGGTTACCGGCTGTAAATAAAAGGATGAAAAGAAGACCGAGGAGAGCCCATTGAGCCCGAGTGAGGAGTCCAAATTTAGGAATCATCTGAGGTAGCCTTGAAGGATTATGAAACCGAACAGAAGCAATCCTCTGAAGAATATAAGATTTCCGGCGCCGGCCGCCTTTCGGAACGGATGTAAAGACTCTTAATATTTCTCGTTAGATTGAATGTCTTTTCAGGTAGTGAGTACATCTCTTGAAAAGTGCACCAAGCTTCCAAGGCCAAGAATTATATACGGCCTCCAGTCGGGCTTCCCGCTCGGCCAGGAGGGCCTGGGCGGTATCCAGGGAGTCGATCCGGGTGTGAAATTCAATAGGGTTGTCCCATGTCTCCTTCCAGGAGACAAGTTGATTGCGGAATTCAGACACAACGGCTTCAGCCGGGCGGACATTGAACCCGACGCCCACCACGGTATGCGGGAAGCTGGATACTCCGGCCGACTCGACGATGGAAAAGGGAAACTCCCCAAGCAGACTGGAAAAACCGGAAGGAGTGAATCGCCAGTAATCATTAGGGTACTCATGAATGGGAAAGGCCATAACCGAGCTGATCATCACTACTCCGTCCGGCTTAAGGACTCGTCTAATTTCCTGCATCGCCTTCCGGGGATATTCAACATGTTCCAGGGTATCGACAATAATCACCGTACCGGCCGTTTCCGGCGGGAGAGAGATATCGTGAAGATCGAGAATAACGTCGACGCCTTCCCCAGGACGCATATCCGCACCCAGGTACTGCCGTCCAGGAAAAAGCGGACGGAGATCGGCAAATCCCTCTTGACCGGCCACCTGCAGGGACCCGAACTCATAAATAGGGTCTAAGGGAGACAAACTTTGAACGCAGATCTTGACAAAATCTCGGATAAGCTCACGCATATAGCTACTTTTATCGGGGAAAGGTGCAAGTGAGTGTCACACAAGAGGTGTAGACGCCATACGAAATAAAGAAGGGGAGGCAGAGCCCCCCCTGTTAATACCTTGTTTCTACTTCATGTTAGCTGGTCTTCAGCGGAGCGTCGCCGCCACCGGTAGAACCAACCGTTCCACCACTCACTGAGCCATTGTTTACGACAGGCTTGCTCGGGGGTGCACTCCCACCGGGATTATTGACTATGACACC
>JADFYA010000290.1 GCA_015233285.1 Deltaproteobacteria bacterium
CCAACACATGGGGATTCTGTTTTAATCATAGTCTTTCATTTAATCAGCGTAATCAAGGTTCAGACGATCAACATACCTAAATACCAGCAACATTGCCTTAATTCATCAGCATTGGCGGCAACGCCCTGGGTAACCGGAATCTAAAAAAGGAAAGAGAGGATGGCGGTGGAGTTATTTTGTGTCGGCGGAGGCGAAATCAGACCGGCCACAGAGGATGATATCCAGCTTTCTCTGGTTCTGATAAAAGACAAGCACGGCCTGGAGCGGATTTATGGTAAGGACTGGGTCCTGGTTTTGGCCGAGGATAAATACCAGGCGCTGCAATGCTCGGTCGAATATGCAAATGATGAGATCAGCATGGAAAAACAAGAATGGAACGGCGTGGATTTCATTGGCCTATGCTATAAGCAGCTCAGATGAGACGGACACTTAATTCAAATGAGGGCGAGATGAGGACGACATGGACAAAAAACTGATAAGTGGGATAATCGCCTTTATTTTAATGCTCATTTTGATTAGCATGGAATGCTGTAACGATGAGGATGATGATTCCCATTGGGAGGCTCGGGCGCCCCGGACACGGTCGGTTCAAAACGTTTCGGCCCAACGCCCCGGCCCAAGTCCGTCGGTTTACGGCCGGGTCATCCGCTTCGGCCCGGTATCCCGATAATTTTACCGGGCTGCTTTCCCGCCAAGAGATCGAGCGGATTCCATCGCCCCGGCCACAAAGATGATGAACACCGCTGGTTTGTCTTGAATTTAGTCACGGGATCGGATATAATATTTCATTTGATCGATTATCTCGAACCAATCGCGGATGGGGTCACCATGATTAGAAACAAAGTAAGCGCATTGCCCTATTTGTCTGCAATCTTTATGATTGCTTGCCTCTTGTCTTATTCGGGCATCACCTCTGCCGATGATCTTGCGGAGCCGCACCCGTCTGGTGCCGCCTGCAAAGGGTCGCTTAGTCCTCTTGGGCGATGGTGTGATAACCACAACGGCACCGTAACCGATATGAGCACCGGCGTGATCTGGCTGAAAGACGCGTCTTGGGGCGGTCAGTATCCTTTTGTGGACAGAGTGAAAGCTAAGGCAACTGCAGCTAATCGGGCGGCTGAGGTCAAAAACGGAAATCCGGCCTGGCTAACCGATGGCTCGGTAAAAGGTGATTGGGTCTTGCCGACGTTGAAGCAATTGAAGGCTCTCGCGACCGGGACCGAGGGCATCAGCACAGCCAATATGTATTATTTTACCGGCGTCCAGGAGACCTATTACTGGTCAAATACCAGTCCGGCCCCAAATATGGTCAATGCGTGGGCTGTCTGCCTGTACGACGGCAAAGTCTTCGATTGCACCAATAAGACGACCAATTACCAGGTCTGGCCGGTCCGTGGCGGACAATAGACGCTCTGGTTCCGTGCGGCGCAACGCCCCTGCCCTCCCCTAATTTTAAGGCTGCAGGCGCAAAAAGCCTTGTTGCATTAACTGGACCATCCTCAGGTTGGCGCCGCTGTTCACCTTGACCCCAGGGAGCAGATCGTCATTGCGGATTTTTTGGAGCTTCATGGACATGGCGCATTCTTCCATTTGAACCCCCTGGGCCTGCAATGCCGTGATTAAGCCTTTGTAAGGATTACCGGTGGTAACATTGCGATGTTTGTTATAGGCCTGGTCGTTTAAGACCAAATAAGCCGCATCACCATAAAAACTACCGATAATCTGCCCTTCCGTGCCTTGTTCTTTAAACCGGTTGACCATTATATCCATAAACCTTAAGGCAACGGGGAGGTCTTTTGAAAATGTGACCCGGCCTATGTCGAAGACTACATTGGCTTTTTTGAGCGATACCGGGATATCGACCCGGAGTTCCGGTTCCTTTTGTGGAGCGGCCGGATCTGCCGCCAGGGCGGCCATATTATTGAATACCGGGCTCATCAATAAGATTCCCCCCACCAGGCTGATCAACATCTTTCTTACCGTCATTTTTCCCTCTTTCCAAAAATTAATCCATATATTCAAATAAGTTGCGCAGACTAAAGAAGACCAGGCGATTGAATCCGGGCTTCGGTCGGCCGGGTGTCCACCCCAATGCTGTTGAATTAGTCCAACGATGCCATGGGGGTACACCTGTAAGGGCGACGCATGCGTCGCCCCTACGGCACGCATTGCCCCAATACCCAGGACGTCGCCGCCGGGCTAACCTGGTGCGCCTCGTTGGGGCTTGTTTTGAATCGGCTATTTTAAAATTCAGCACTATTGGCCGGCGGTTAAGTTGATGACATCTTCATCTGGTTAACTCCCGTCCTACTAGCAGAATAAAAACAATGATGAACAACCAGGTCAAGGGATTTACAAAAAATTGACCTGCAAATAACCCGATAACTACAGCCGCTGGAGCAATCAGCCACATCCATTTTTTATTTATCACGACCGGGCTCTCTTTTTGTCGGGGCAGTGAGGATGTTTCTATAATCTCTATCAAATTATCGGGTGGTTGGAGACGCGTCTTCTTCGCTTAACTTATAGGTTATCATCGCATTGTTGTCAATGTGATTCCGGCCGGGTGGCCGGCTGGAATTTTCATTGGCCGGCCGATTCCAAATATGGTCCGAAGGAGCGCTCTAGGTTAGCCCGGCTAAACATCTTGGTAGCCCAAGGCATCGGCCAAGAGGAGCTTGCTCCTGACAAAGACTCCATTCCCCCGGCCGATTTCTTCTTCATGCTCATCGTAAACAACAGACTCGGCGATAATCTGGGCTCTGGTTTTGTTGACCACCCGTCCGATGGATTTCATGCGGCCGGAGGAGATGGGTTTGGTCAAATAAGTTACGAATGATGTGGTTAATACAAAACGATCCGGGACGATGGAATTTGCGGCGAAGAATGCCGCGTCGTCAAGCATCTTAAAATAAACGGAGCCGTGCACGGCCCCGGCGGCATGAAACAGGGCCCGGTCAACCTTAATCTCTATTTCGGCGCGTTCATGGGACACTGTGATGCGAGGTTTAAATATCTCATTGATGGGGGCGGCCAGGTACATTGTCTCCAGCGCCCGGTAATGCAACTCCTCTTTCATTTGTGTCTCCATTAACCAGGCTCTAGATCGTATCTTCAATTTCGTTTTCAAACTGCCCCCATACTTCGGGTAACTCCTCCGCCAAAGGAAGCAGTTCATTTTCGTTTAGCATGAAGCCGTAAGCATGGATAAAAAAGTGGCGAAACCCTCTGAATTTATCGAGTCGGTTTAATAACTCATCAGAAATAATACCATGCTGGTTGGCTATGCCCAACAAATCTTTATGAGATGAGGAAGACGTGGGCACTGAGAGCTTCCGAGCTTTAAAAATCCGTTTGATGATGTTTTCCATACCGGAATAGCAGTGATGTAGGCTGGCCCCAATGGCTGCCAGTTCCACATATGTTTTTTCAGGACGGCCAATAGCTTCATGCATCACATCAAGCGTTTTTTCAATGTAATCTTTTTCAATGGAGATTTCTTCAAACAGGTTGCTCATATATCTTGATCCCATTCTGCTCGACAGCCTCGGTAAAACGTGATTTGTTTGTCAAATTTACCACATCAACGGGCTTAGAAAGTGATCGTAATAACTTGCCGTAAAAATCAAAAAACGCGTTCGGCGAAATTCCCCTGACCGCCAGATCTATATCATTTGCCTCTGTCCCTTTTTCAAGGCAAGAACCGAAAAGGAACAATTCCTGCACATCAAACTTCTTGGCCCAGAATATAATGATTTGTCTGTCATCATCACTGATCATAAATCTTGTCCTCATTGACATGGGAATGGCGACGCTTCGCCGGCCTCCTGTTTGAGATCATTCTTCGTCCAGTATTGAGCGGATGACTTCCAGCATTTGCCGATTATTGTATGGCTTGTTGACGAACCCCTTGGCCCCGGCCGCGACGGCGTCCTTGCCCGGACCATCGGCGGAATACCCGCTGGCGATGATGACCTTTATCGACGGATCAAGGCCCAAGAGGCCTTCGAGGCATTGCTTACCACCCATCTCAGGCATAATCAGATCCAGGATGACCACGGCTATCTCCTTGCCTCGGGCCTGGTAGACATCCAGGGCTTCTTTGCCGTTGGAGGCCTCGATAACATTGTAACCGGCATTGGTCAAAAGCCTGGCGCCGAGGTCGCGGATGGACTCTTCGTCATCCACAAGAAGGATGGTTTCAGATCCACCTTGCGACATCTTCCTTTCTCCGGCTTCTTCTTTTTCCTCATCCGAAATGAGAGCGGGAAAATAGATCTTAAAGGTGGTCCCTTGTCCCGGTTCGCTGTAACATATTATGTGACCACCGTGCTGCTTCACGATGCCGTGGACCATTGACAGGCCTAGCCCTGTTCCCTCGCCTACGCCTTTGGTCGTGTAAAACGGCTCAAAGATGTGCTCCAGGGTGTCTTTATCCATCCCGGAGCCGCTATCCGTAACCATCAATCGGACGTAGCGGCCGAGTTTGACGTCAAAATGCGTTTTCGTATACTCTTCGTCAAAGGCGAAATTGGCGGTTTCGATGGTCAAATTGCCGCCATCAGGCATGGCGTCCCGGGCATTCACCACCAGGTTCATCAGGATCTGGTCCACCTGGGTCGGATTGGCCTTGATCGCGGCCAAATCCTCGGCCGGCCGGATCTGGATGTTGATCATCTTGGGGATGGTTCTTTCAATCATTTCCCTCATTTCACTGATGCGGGAATTCAGGTCCAGGGGCTGAAGTTCGATCTCCGTCTTCCGGCTGAAGGTGAGCAGGCCCCGGACCAGATCGGCGCCCCGCCTGGCGGATTCGTGTATCTTCGTTAGATCGGGCCGGTAACGTTCCGGCAATTCTTTATCGAGGAGAAGGAACTCCGAGTATCCCAGCCCCACCT
>JADFYA010000291.1 GCA_015233285.1 Deltaproteobacteria bacterium
GTAACATGCCGTATTTCCCAGGGCGCTGCCCTGGGCTAACCTAGAGCGCCCCGTTGGGGCTTAATCGGAATGGTCTATTTTAAAAAAAATTAGCTCGTTTGTCCGCACCCTTAAGTCAATGACATTGACATGTAACCAGCAACACGAAACCCTCTAATGTGGTTTTATGATCAAGCTTTCCGGGATCAGTTCCAACAGGCGCAGGCGGGCCTCTCCGATGGTCAGGGGCAGGCCGTTAATGGGAACTCCGTCGTATTCTTTCATTTTGTGGAGCAAGGAGGCGATATAGGGGAGGCGCAACCCGGCCAGACTGATCATCTCATGATCGCAGAAAATTTCTTCCGCCGGTCCTTGTTTCAGCACCGCACCGTGGCGCAGGACATAGATGCGGTCGGCAAAGAGGGGCAACAGGTCGACCGAATGGGTGGCTAAGATGATGGTCACGCCGTGCTCTTTGTTGAGCTTGTGCAGGAGCCGCATCATCAAGGCTTCCCCGGCCGGGTCCAGACCGGCGGTGGGTTCGTCGAGGATGAGGGTGGCCGGACGCATGGCCATGATTCCCGCCACCGAGACCCGCTTTTGCTCGCCGAAACTGAGATGGTGAATGGCCCGGTGGCGCAGTTCGGACGCGGCCACGGATTCTAAAGCTTCCGTCACTCGTTGCTGGACCTCGGCCTCGGTCAGGCCCAGATGGCGGACGCCATAGGCCACATCTTCTTCAACCGTGGAGGCGAACAACTGGTCCACCGGATTTTGGAGGACCAGGCCGACCGACTGATACAGCTCTTTTTTGGGTATCTTCCGGATATTCCGGCCATTAATATGCACCGTGCCCTGGTCCGGATTGAACAACCCGATCAACACCTTAATCAAGGTGGTTTTGCCGGAGCCGTTGGAGGCCAGCATGGCCACGAATTCTCCGGTGGCGGCAAAGAAGTCCACCCGGTCTAGGGCCCTGGTTCCTTCCTGGTAGGTATAAGACAAGTTTTTGGCTTCAACGGCAAGTGTCAAAATAACTCTCGGGTTACGTGTTATGACGTGAATCGATGATTGGCGGGATCAAGGCCGCGCCGCCGTGGATGATTATTCAGCTTAGGGGTTGGTGCAAGGCCGCCTCAAATTCATCTATGCTCCCGACCAATACAGCCCGCCTAAGTAAGGCTTTGAGTCGGTCCAGGTCAGCCAGTTCATTAACGGCGTCGGAGACTTCCGGAGACACTAGACCGAATCGGACTTCCAGAATTTCGATCACATCCTCCCGGGCCTTTTGCAGCTCACCCTTCAGCGCACCCTTCAGCTCACCCTTCAGCTCACCCTTCAGCTCACCCAGGTGAATTAGATCCTGGCCGGCGACGGTATCGGCTAAGTCAAAGTTTAACATGGCCACAACCTCCTCTCTGGTTAACTGACGAAATCTATTGAGCAAAAACAAGGCCAGAAGATCCACCTGGTCATGAGATTGTTCGTCGGGATAAATCTTCCGGACCAGGTCTCCCCAGGCGTGCGCCCGCCGGCCCAATTCCTCTTTTCCCATGTTCTTTGGACAGGTATAAGGAGCCAGCACCACCAGGCGGGGATCAAAAGTCAGTAGTTGCTCTTCCGTATAATCTTCCAAGACAATCTCTTTAAACCGGCCCCGGAGATGATATTGACCGCTGGTATCTGAAATATCATACGGCAAGGCGGATAAAAAGAAAGACCGCTCGGTAAAGATGATGGCCGGGACAAATGGCGGCACCTTTCCCAGTTGATGGCAGTAGAGGGCCACCCCGGCCGCCACCCGATATCGGATCAGCGGATCATGATACCCCTGAAATTCCATGATAACAGTATCACCGGCTTCTGTCGAGGGAATAGCGACAATATCAGGTGAGACTCTTTTAGCCTTCAGGGTGTCGGCGTGAAAGTGATATTGATCCACCGCGGCCACTCCGACTAATTTCAGAATAGCTTCACCGGCGGCCTGGACCAGGCGGTAAAAAGCTTCGTCGGAACCTCGATTACTCGATGTCGGCATTATTTATATCTTTTTTAAATTTCGATTAATAAATAACATCCGGCCAAAAAACAAAGCCCCAGGCACATCAGGAGCCGGTCTCCGAAGGTCAGCGCCGGCAGATTGGAGAAAAAAATCCGGCCCTCATAGCCCCGCAGCACCATGGCTTCATGGGTCCGGAAAGCCTGGTCCATGGATCTGGCCATCACCGTCCCGGCCAGTAAACCGATGGAGGCCATGGCCCGCCGGAAACTGGAATAGCCCAGGCGGACCTTCTGGGCTGCAGCCACATCCGACGTCTGGCCCACCAGCGTGAAGGTATAGCGGTAAACCAGCAGGGCCACCTCCACCCATTCTTCGGGGATGTGGAAAAACCTTAGGGCATGAAAGATCCGGTGGGCCGGAGTGACGGAACTGAGGAGAAGCATGACGCTGACCGCGCCGAGGACCCGAAGGCCGAGCAGGAGGCCTTTGTCTAAGCCTTCGGCATAGGCGACCACCCGCCATTTAAAAACCGTCACGGCCCCCAGAGGCGTATGCCCCACCAGAAGGACATGCAGTGCGACTATGACCAAAACTATCGATAACGGAGCGACCAGCCGCCGTAGAATCAGTTTTAACGGAATACGCAGCCCAACCATGACCAGCAGGCAAGACACGGCCGTCACCCCCGGGATAATCATCCGCCGGCTCACCACCACTACCATAATAGCCGCCAGGGCCAGGACCAGTTTCGGCCGCGGATCGATCCGGGTTAAGACATTGTCCCGGGCGGCAAAGATATCAGAGAATAAATCAAACATCTTGCGGGTTGCGGGTTACGGGTTGCACGTTACACGTTACAGGTTGCATGTTACACGTTACAGGTTGCACGTTGCGGGTTACGGGTTGCACGTTACACGGTACAGGTTGCACGTTACACGTTACAGGTTGCATGTTACACGTTACAGGTTGCATGTTACACGTTACAGGTTGCATGTTACACGTTACAGGTTGCACGTTACGGGTTGCGGGTTCCGCGTTGCCGTTGGCTCGCAAGTTGCGACCCGAAGGCGGAAAAAGCTCCCGAAAATAGTACCCGCCCACAAATCCGCCCGCTATCCCGGCCAACAAGAAGACGAACAACAACATATCGCCGGTGGGGTTAATGAACGGATCCACCGGGGTCCGCCCCGCCTTTTCGGCAAACGGCTTGATCACCGATTCATCCACCCCGTCCCATTTGGCCTGTTTTTGGAACACGACGCCATATCCGACCACCGCGGCCAGAACCAGAATAGACAGAATAATCCCTACCTTTTTCATTATATCATCCCCTTATCGGTCACGGGGTTATCATCAACTTGCAACTCGGACCCCGCAACTTGCAACTCGGACCCCGGCAGGAATTCCGGCCGCCGGGTAGAGAGAAAGCGATAGGCCCCGGCCGTCATGAATCCTTCCAATATGCCCAAAGGCAACTGGGTGGGGACAAACGCGGCTAGCACGGCGAGGTACATGGAGTTGAACGGGGTCTGACCGTGTAAGGCGCCCGTCAGGGTGAAGGCGGTGGCGGCATAGGTGGCCCAGTCGGAGACCAGGCCGGCGGCGAATGCGGCGACCAGAATTCCCGCGCCCAGGCGGCGGGCCAGCCAAAAGGCCCCGTATCCGGTAAACGACCCGACTACGCCCATGGAAAAGATGTTGGCGCCCAGCGTGGTCAAACCGCCGTGAGCCAAAAATAGGGCCTGGAGGGTCAAGGCGATACTGGCTAAGACGACGCTGAGGGTCGGCCCCACGATCAGGGCGGCCAGTCCGGTGCCGCAGGGGTGGGAGCAAGTTCCGGCCGTGGGCACGGGAATGGGCATGCAGGAGATGACGAAAACCGCGGCCCCGACCAGGCCCATCAAGGCCTTCAGATGCGGTTCGGCTTGATTCCTGGCCCGCAACTGTTTCAAGCCCAGGGCGACAAAGGGCAGACTTACGGCAAACCATAGCCCGGCCCAGGGTAAGGGCAGAATCCCCTCGGAAATGTGCATGGCATAGGCCGGCTCAGCCAAAACAGCCGCACCCAGGAACAAGCCGAGTCCGGAAATTATCACAGTTTTGTTCATGTAATTTTTCACTCCTCGTTAGTCTTTGTGCACTTTTTCGGCCTCTTCCGGCAACATCGGGACAAAAACACATTGTCCGGGCGGGACCGGGTACTTGTCTTTAGGAGGGAGGATTGTTTCCCGGATGTCGGGGATGGACCGCGATTCTCCGATCCGTTTTTCGACTAAATCCACCAGCGAATCGTCAAACCCCAGATGCCGGCCCAGGGCCAGCTTTACGGTCGGATATTTTTCGGCTTCGTCCTGCATCATCTCCGGGATATCCAATTTCATATGTAAGCCTTCGTGCAGGAAATAGGGGATGACCAGCACGTCGGTCGCCCCAAGCGCGACGCATTTTTTTAAGGCGTCGGGAAAGTGCGGCCCCAACCGGGACATGTAGCAAATTTCCACCAATTCATGTACGTACTTAGTCCGCAGACCGATGGCCACCTGTTCCATGTGCTTTCCGGCCTCGGGTACCCGGCTGCCGTGGCCGAGCAGGATAATGGCGGATTTGAAGTTTAGTTCTTTCATTGTTGTCCTCAATAACCGAAGATGTGAGATAAAATTGGCTATAGTGATTCCTTAATATCTTTGTCGGAGTATATATCCGGTTCGTCTTTCAGCCAGTCGAAGCTGCCGCGAGGCTGAGCCAGTTGAGCCATAAAAATAGACTCACGAATATCAGACAAACGCTTTGGATCGGCCAGCCACCGGGCCAAGATACGTTCCATCATGATTTCCACAGCATATTCGTCTAGAGAGGTAGCTGAATTGTTCATAGGGTCTTCCTTATGTTAAGGTCTTTAAACAGCTCTTCGGTCG
>JADFYA010000292.1 GCA_015233285.1 Deltaproteobacteria bacterium
CCGGCCCTGGTCGCGGTCGCGGTTATTGCCGCAGGGAACTCATTTTTCCTTTCATACCAGCAGCCGTTCATCATGATTGGGGATGCCATGTCAAAAGGCCGCGGCTGGAGTCCGGGCCACGTCAGTCTGGGTGGAGGGATTTATGCGGTTTCGGTGATCGCGGCTATTGTGATCAGTTCTTTCTACTGGAGAGCCATGGGGCTCATGCCCTGATATGGTTACTGGTTACTAGTTGCATGTTGCTGGTGGTTATCTTCAGCGAGTAACCAGTAACAAGCAACCAGCAACTATATATTATGACGCCGGCAAAGGAAATCGCCCCATCGGGAAAACCCGGTGGAAAACCCGACCCGGCGGCATTTTTAACCCCCTCTGCCTGCCGTCCGGTTCCCCCAACCGGGCGCGGTCATATCGTCCCGGCCGGGGTGCTTGCCACCTCGGCCGTTTTACGTCAATAGTCTTTCGAGAGCCTATCCCTTTGTCGTCGGCGCTTCCACCGGCTCTGGAGGAACGTTGGCGGGAATCTCTAAGTGAAAAGTGGTACCCTGGCCGGGCCGGCTCTCAACCCTGATCATGCCTTTATGCTTCTCTATGATCCCCCGGACGATGGACAGGCCCAGACCGGTGCCGTCGGGTTTGGTGGTGCAGAAAGCCTCAAAGATTTTGTCCCTGATCTCCTGGGCTATCCCCGGCCCCGAGTCTTTGATGGACACGCAGACCAGGTCTTCTTTTTGTTTCCCGGTTACCCAGATCTCGCCGGCACCTTTCATCGCCTGGGCGGCATTCAGGATCAGGTTGAGGAAGACTTGCTTCATGCTGTCGACGTCGCAGTAGGCCATGAGGGGAATTTCCAGGTGCTTATGGACCTTGATCCCGTATCTCAGCGAATTGACGGCCAGGATCAGAGTGTCTTCCAAGGCTTCGGACAAGTCCTGGCGCCGCAGCTCGATGGAGTCTTTGCATTTGGTGAAGTTACGAATATTTCGCATCAATATCTGAACCCGTTCCATCCCGTTTTGGAAGACGTCGTGAGCCTTGACCATCTTTTTCCGGATCCTGACCGGTTCTAGAAAAATTGTTCAGATCATCAAACTGTTTTAGATATTCAGGTGGAAAACCAGGGCCTTTCAAGATATTCCCATAACCGGTCACCAGCCGCCAGAGTCTCTCACCCATCCGGCCGAACATATCCACGGCACTGACAATGGCCGATAAGGGATTGTTAATCTCGTGGATTAAACCTGCGGCGATTTGACCGATGGCGGCGATCCGGTCATTTTTCAGAAACTGTTCATGCCGCTGGAAACCGGCCAGCACCTCGGAAGATGTCTCTAACAGTAGCTTGAGCAGCTTTTCTTTATCTTCCGAAACGGGAGGCATAATATCCAGGACCAATATGTGCATGTTACCGGCCAGATCCTTTAGCGGGATGACCATTACCTGGTCTATCCAGGTGATTGAGTCGCCGGGCAAGGATCGTGATGACAACAGGCTGGTGAGAGAGGCCAACTCGGAGTCGGGCAAATCGGCTGTAGCGATTTCTACCTGGATCTCGTCTCCGGTTCGTTTGGCGATCACCCCCTTTTGAGCGTCTACGAAGTGTAATACTTCATTGAGAATAACTCCCAGGACCTCTTTCAAGGAGGACAAATTCAAGGTTCTTAGCCGACGAATCGAATCCAACAATGACGCCAGGTAATCTCGATGGCGTTCGGCTGCCCGCTCCAGGTTCCATTTCCTGGTTAATGACAGGGCCAATTGTCTGATTTCATCGGGGTCAAACGGTTTTTTAAGGTAAAGCAGCCGTTCGGGCATCCCCACCTTTTCCACGATCTCGCGGCGTTCCTTATCGGAATAGGCCGTAACGATTACGATTTCAATATTGGGGTCAACCCGGCGAATCATCCGGCAGGTCTCAACGCCGTCCCAACCAGGCGGCATCCGGACGTCGACGAAAGCCACGGCAAATGGTCGGCCATTAGCCACCGCGGCATTAATCAGGTCGAAACCTTCTTTCCCTTGGAGCGCGGATACGACTTCATAGATCTCCGGGGTATGTCTTTTGGGGGAAGCCGTGTCTCCGAACAGCTCAGCCTCGAGCCGTTCTTTCTCTATTAAAGCCGAATGCTCTTTTTGGGGGGGCGACAGGATCATCCGATAAGTCGTCAAGGCTGATTCTTCGTCGTCAATGACCACTATCCTTTTGTTCACCGAGACTCTCCTTCAGGTATGGGGAGATGAATTATCAACTGTGCCCCTTGGCTGGGACCATCACTATCTAAGGCAATCGTTCCCCCCTGGGCTTTGATATAGTTGGCGGAATCATGGAGACCGAAACCACTGCCACGGCCCTTGGTGGAGAAATTAAAACGAAAGACCTTATCCCTAGAGTCAGGCGAAACCCCGGCCCCGGTGTCGGCAATAACGATTTTGATGTGTTGGCCGTCAGGTCCGGTTACTCGCTCCGTGTTTAGACTTATTTTTCGCGGGTGTTCCGGGGGAACCAGGCTCAGCGACTCGTAGGCGTTCTTTATAATATTGATCAGGACTTGAATCATCTTATTCTTATCTAAATGGAGAGGCGGCAGCTCAGCCAACTGATATTCAAGCTCGATGCCCCTCTTTCTGATGGAATCCATCACCATTTCAGCCGCATCTTTCAGCAAATCGTTCACGTCGACCACTGTTTCCAGGCCCCGGAGCCCGGCGTATTTTTGCTGGAGGGCGATAACTTCCATGACGTGATCGAAGCCGTTTCTGACAAATCCCAGGTCCTCATGATATGATTGAAAATCCTCTTTGAGTGTTTTTAGCGTCACCTCGAAGTAACGCAACAGCTTTTCCCAGCGCCCCCGCTCCCCCTCGGGACGGATGGTGATATCTGATTTCAAAAATTCATAGATCTTCTCCAATGACTCCAATTCCCGGGCCGTGATATTTTCTTCCAGCCGAGAGACCCGGTAATTCACCGCGTTGAGGGCGTTGCCAATATTGTGCAAGACAGACACGGCCAGCTCGGCCATCCCGGCCTGGTGGGCGGTGTGCAATAGACGCTCGTTGGCCTGGTTCAAGGTGTCCCGGTTCTCAGCCAGCCTCCTAACCATGGTATTAAAATCCATGGCCAGATTTCCGATCTCATCCTTCCGCAGCACCGGTATCTCCTGATCCAGCACGCCCTCGGCAATGCAATAGGTCAGCCGGCCCAGCATCCGGATGGGGGCCACAATTTTTCTGGCAAAAGCGAAAGAGATGATGAACGAAATGATCATCCCGATGAGCAGAAAGCTAAGTCCGGCAAGATACAAATCGCGCCGGGTCTGGTCAAAGGGTTCATCGGAGATGAGGATTAGGGCGCTGCCCACCGTCTGGTTGTCGTAATTATTTAAAGGCAGCTCCCGAATATAATATACCCCCCCGTCGGGCAATACAAATTCTTTCCGGTCGGTCACGGGAAACGGGGCCAAATAGGCCAGTCCGCCCAAAGGCTTCATAATTGATCCGGCGACCAGTCGTCCCTGATGGACCAAGGCGCAATCCGCCCCGGAGATATCTTTTATCTTCTGAATCAATTCAATATTCCGATCCAGGATGCGGCCGGCTAAAAAAACTCCCATGATCCGGCCTTTATCATCGGCTATCGGGGAAGCCGCCATCATAACCAGTAATTCTGGACCATTGTCCGCAAATTTCTGATCTGACGCGGCGTTCAGATAAGGCAGATATTGGGGCAGCAGCGTCGTAAATCCGTTGGTGACCAACCCAGTCAAAGACCGGGCGATAAAAGGATGGACGATTTTCCGGTTAAAGGTCAAGAACATTGAGCGAGAATCCGGGGCCAGGCTGTCGTGGTCGACAAACATGGCAAACGAAAGGTCGTATCTGGCCTGAAGTCTGTCCAGGTAGGATTGGAATTTGGAAGAGAGGCCCAGACTTATCACCATGCGGAGGATGCCGTCCTCCATCACGGACTTGGTTATCTCATCAAACTGGCCGGCTTGATAGTCTAGAATCAAGGACAGTTGAGAAGCATTGTATTTGAACTGGTCGTGAATCCGGCTCTCAATCTGCTGATTTATAATCA
This sequence comes from Deltaproteobacteria bacterium, assembly GCA_015233285.1. The sequence continues at coordinate 4,082 of JADFYA010000292.1, forward strand.
GAAAAGTGGCTCCGGCAAAGGCCAAGACCAACAGGCCGGTGACCGTCAGCAGCAGCAACAGCAGTCTGACCCTGAGCGAAATGGCCGGCGCCTTGTTCAACCTGGTCTGCCCCATGAACTTCAAACCTCAACGATAAATTTTGGTTGCTTGTTGCTTGTTGCTCGTTGCATGTTGCTTAAGTGGAATTGACCATAGTTAAAAAATCGGTGCGATTGCCCTGCCCCTTAAATGCATGACATTGGTCTTCAACGATTAACCTGTAACCGATCACCTGTCCCCGGCCCGGCACCTTTTTAAAGCCATTTTATCATATGATACAAATTAGTTCCAGGATATTACATAGTCAATCAAAAATACGACGTCGGAATTTCCCCTCACCTTAGGAAACTATTGATGAATCCAGTTTTTTTTTGACTCAGCCCGTTTGCCGTACCTATAATGTTTACCAAGGGCCGAAGGAGTCTTTATAACTTAGGAAAAGGAGCTGAAATGAAGATAAAATATGCCTTAAACGCCTTATGCTGTGTTTTGGTTTTCATTTCCGTTTCTCCGGCGTTTGGAAATAGCTTGATGAATTTAACAGACGTGCCGGGAGAAACAGAAATCCTGCCCCAACCATCCGGCTCAGCCTCCTATCCCACCCCTGCCTCAGATGCAGGTCCGGCTGTTTCAGACACCAATAGAGATGACCGCGGGGCCGTGGCCGGATGCTCCATGTTTCCCTCCGACAACATCTGGAATGTCCCGGTTGACACCCTGCCGCTGGATGTCAACTCCAGTAGCTACATCAACACC
>JADFYA010000293.1 GCA_015233285.1 Deltaproteobacteria bacterium
AACGAAACAAATCTACTCCAACGGCGGGCATGGAATGTTCTCTTAGCCAATGCTTTTGACGACCTGGCCAAAAGAGATGAATTTGAGATTCCCATCAGGGAGCTGTGCGACGTCTTAAAATATGAAAGCCGCAATTATAATCACTTAAAACAACTCCTAAAAAGCCTGGTGGATCTGACGGTGGAATGGAATATCTTAGGTAAAGACGGCCAGGAATGGGGGGCCGCCTCACTCTTGGCCGAAGTCGCCATCGTGAACGGGATTTGCATTTACTCTTACGGCCCCAGATTTCAACGAAGACTATATAATCCTTCCATGTATGCCCGCATCAGCCTCAGCCTCCAGAATAAATTCGATAGTAAATATTCATTGGCCCTATATGAACTATTTGTAGACTATTTTATCGTCAAAAACGGTTTCGGCGAGACACCGGTCATTGCCATCGACAATTTTAGAAAGCTGTTGGGATTAAAAGATAATGAATATGAAAAATTCAGAGACCTAAATTATTACATCATCCAGAAGTCGCTTAAAGAAATCAACGCCAAGTCGGACTTGTTCGTTGAGGTCGATTATCGGAAAAAGGGCCGGAAAGTGGAAGCCGTCAAGTTCTTTATCAAGAAAAATCCGGACGGCATTATTGATGTGGAACCAATTTTGAAACGCAACGAACAACAACAACGGCAAGGCCGTTTGCCTCTTCCCGAATTTGAAATTGAAAATCAAGAGCTTTTTCAAATATTGACGGACAACTACGGTATTTCCAAAAATAAAGCCGCCGATCTTTTGAAATCCCATGATGAATTCTATATTCAAGAAGTTTTACAGAGGGTTAATGATCAGGTTAAGGACGGCAAAGTTAAAGACGTGGCCGGGTTTACCATTAAGGCCCTGGAGGACGACTACCGGGTCAAAAAGAACGTGTTTGATATGGAAAACGCGAAAAAACAAAATCAAAAAGAACAGGCTAAGCATGATAAAGCCCGGGTGGAGCAATTAAAGACCGAGTTCACCCGGCACTCTGAAGAGAAGATTAAGCGGGCTTTAGCCGAGATTGGGGAAGCCGAAAAAAACCAACTCCTGCAGTCATTTGAGGATAATGAGCTTAACTTAAGCGATTTTTTAGCCAAACGTTATCGTCAAAATGGTCTGGACGACGTCCTCGTCCGGACAACCTTCAGATATTATGCGGCCAAGATCCTGCTGCTCAAAGAAGATTACGACTTTGAGGCCTATGCCGCCAAACATGGCTACCACCTAGCCAAGGATGAAACCAACGAATTCATCATCGTGAGAAAACAGCCATGATTTAAAAAAAACGTAACTCGCAACTCGGAACACGCAACCCAATGTCATTGACTTAAGATTCCGGCTTGGTGTCCGCATGACCCAGGGTCAGCGAAGCGCCACCCTGGGGACATGGTTAAAAATACGCTCAGCACCTTAAATCAATGAAATTGACCCGTAACCCGCAACCCGGAACATGAACTTATGAAAATCGGAACATTATACGGCATCGGCATCGGCCCCGGCGACCCGGATCTGATGACGATCAAAGGGGCGGCCATCCTAGCCGCGACCGGCCACGTATTTGTGCCCAAGGCCGGAGATAAGGCCGACAGCCTGGCCTTGACCATTGCCCGCAAGCATCTCAATCCCAAGGCTCGAATTCAGGAAATCGTCTTTCCCATGACCACTGACCGGGCCGAACTGGACTCCCGCTGGATAGAGGCGGCCAAAGTCGTGGCCGAGGTGCTCCAGACCGGTATCGATGCCTGTTTTCTGACCTTGGGCGATGCTTTCCTTTATTCCACTTATATCTATTTAGTCCGGTCCTTACGCCGCCTCATTCCCGAGGTTAAGATCGTGACCGTCCCCGGGATTACCGCGTTCAGCGCCGCCGCGGCCGCGGCCGAGTTCCCGGTGGGTGAAGCCAAGGCGCCGGTGACCATTGTCCCCACGGCCGATGATCTCACCGCGGTGAAAGATGCCGTGGCCACGGGCGGGACCGTTGTCTTAATGAAAATCGGAAAGCGCTTAGGCCGGGTGATCGAGGTCCTGGAAAGTGCCGGAGCCCTTGACCGGAGCGTCTTGTTAGCCCATGTGGGCATGGACGACGAACTAATCGAAACCGAATTGAGCCGCCTAAAAGGTGCCGCCGCCGAAGTCGGCTATATGTCCATTATCTTAGTCCGGGGAAGCCTGGGAGGAATTATATGAAGGTATATTTTATCGGCGCCGGACCGGGCGATCCTGAACTACTTACGATCAAGGCCCACAATATGCTTCAAACCGCCCAGATGTGTATTTATGCCGGTTCTCTGGTTAGCCCGGAGGTCCTCGCCCTTTTGCCCGAAGCCGCGGAGAAACATGATTCCGCCGCCCTGAATCTGGAGCAAATAACAGCCCTTTTCCGCCGGGCCCAAGAGCTGGATGTGGATGTCATCCGGCTCCATTCCGGAGACCCGTCTCTGTACGGAGCCATTAAGGAACAAATGAACCAGCTTGACCTGTTGGGCCTGGACTATGAAGTTATTCCCGGAGTGAGTTCGTTTCAGGCCGCCGCGGCCGCCTTGCGGATAGAGCTGACCGCGCCGGAAGTGTCGCAAACCGTGATCTTGACCAGAACGGCCGGCCGCACCCCGCTCCCCGAAAAACAGTCGTTGGACTATTTAGCCGCCGCCCAGGCCACCATGTGCATCTTCTTGTCCATTCACAAGATCGGTCAGGTGGCCGACGAACTGGCTGTTCATTACGGATGGGAGTGTCCTGTGGCCGTGGTCCATCGGGCGTCCTGGCCGGACCAGCGGATCATCCGGGGAACTTTGGCCGACATCGGCGAACTCGTCGAGGAAGCCGGGATCACCAAAACGGCCCTGATTATTGTCGGCCGGGCTTTATTATCCACGGCTCCGGTGTCCAGACTGTATGATCCGGAGTTCACCCACCAATACCGGACCGGGAAGAAAAAGAAATGATACTTGTTGCGTGTTGCGTGTTGTCTGAACCTTGATTACGCTGATTAATTGAAAGGCTATGAAAAAAACAGAAGTCCCACGTGTTGGACCACCGGGTAAGTCGCGGAATTTTATGTTTGCCTTGAATCGGCAAACCTCATAGTAAATCAATTAATCAGCGTAATCAAGGTTCAGACAATGGGGCGGATTCCACTCCGAACTGCACCTTAATTCAACAACATTGGGGCGTTGCCGCTGGGCTAACCTAGTGCGCCCCTTCAGGGCTTATACAGAATTGTCTATTTATAGAAATTCGCCCGGTTGCCTCGTCAACCCGCAACCCAATGTCATTAAGTTAGGATTTCCGGTTTGGTTTTCGCATCACCCAGGGTGGCGCTTCGCTGACCCTGGGCTAGATTGTTTTTCCCCTTCGGGGAAATGGATTTCGCCAACCGGGACGAGGTTATTTGCCTTGAAAATCCATTGCCGGGGCTAAGCTCACCATTGACCAGGCCACCATCCTAATACCCCGGAGGGGTTACCCAATTTAGCCCAGGGTCAGCGAAGCGCCACCCTGGGTACATGGTTCCAATACGCTCTGCACCCTTAAGTTGATGACATTGACCCGCAACCAGTAACCAGTAACGAGTAACCGGCAACAGAAATGAGGATTTCATCATGGGATGGTTAAACTGGCGGCCCACAGTAGGGGATTTGGAACCGGCCATCGGCAAAATGAACCTGGCCGTAATTACCTTGTCACCGGAAGGGGCGGATTTAGCTAGACAATTGTCCGAATCATTGCCGGGAGTAGATGTCTACATCCATGAGGATGCCGTCACTACCGTAGAGGGGTTCCGCTTCAGCCGGATCATCGAATTGACCGCCCAGATATTTGAGCATTATGCCGGACTGGTCTATATCACTTCATGCGGGGTGGTGGTCCGGGCGGTGGCTCCGTTGTTGCAGCACAAAACGGTGGATCCGGCCGTGGTGGTCCTGGATGTGGGCGGCCGCTGGGCGATCAGTCTGGTGTGCGGCCACGAAGGACGGGCCAATGACCTGGCGGCTAAGGTGGCCAACATCGTTCTGGCCGAGCCGGTCATTTCAACCTCCACCGAGGCCCTGAAAGACTTGATTATCGGGATTGGTTGCCGCCGCGGGACCAGTGCCGCGGCCATCGTGAGGGCGGTGATGGAGACCTTGCTTGAAGCACAGTTGCCGCTTAGCCGGGTCCGGTTGCTGGCCTCGGCCGAGGTTAAGGCCGATGAGGCGGGATTAATCGAGGCGGCGGACGAACTGGAAATTCCCTTGCGGATTGTCTCATCCCTGGAAATCAAAAATACACCGATAGATTTCGAGCATTCAGACTTTGTCGAGGAAAAAGTGGATTTACCGGCCGTGGCTGAACCCGCGGCATTACTGGCCGGCAAAAAGACCAGGTTATTAGTGCCCAAGAAGAAATATCATAATAAAATAACCACGGCCATTGCCCAGGAAAGCCTTTTCTCCTGGATACTGGATCCGGTGGTGGAATAGACGGGTTGTTACGGGTTCCGTGTTGCTCGTTGCGGGGTTGGGACAGATGGCGGGTAGTGACTATATGACCATTTTAAATATGTTACCCAGGGTGGCGCTTCGCTGACCCTGGGCTAGATTGTTTTCCCCTCGGGGAAATGGGAGTCCCGCTATTTGGAACCTGGTTATCAGTCTTGAAGATTCATTGCCGGGGATATGTACACCTTATACTTGGTCACCGTCCTAATACCCCGGAGGGGTTACCCAATCTAGCCCAGCGACTGTGTTCGTTTGTCAAGAAAAATTTAAGCGGTCCTCCATTCTGTTTTGTTTTTTACCATCGAATTGAGGATAATCAGTACCTTCCGCATACAGGCAGTCAGGGCTATCTT
>JADFYA010000294.1 GCA_015233285.1 Deltaproteobacteria bacterium
CCAGATTGGAGACCGGTTGCTTCCTGAAATGCGGACGGAACTGGCCAAGAACATTTACGCTGAAGCCGAAAGACTTAGCAGGCTTATCAATAATTTGCTCAAAATGACCAAACTGGAATCGGGAACTCTCAAACTAAACAAAGAAACTCAGCCGATTGAAGAAGTCATTGGCGCGGCGCTAAACCTGTTGGAACGGCAATTGGCCGGCCGGCCCATAGACATATCCCTCCCTTCCGACTTACCCATGGTGCCGTTAGACAGCGTTCTGGCGGAACAACTTTTCATCAACCTCATGGAAAATGCCCTGAAATATACTCCTATCGGTTCTCCCCTGTCCATTTCGGCCCGGCAACAAAATGATCATCTCCTGGTGGAGGTGGCTGACCGCGGCCCCGGCCTTCCTCCTGACCATGCAGAAAAAATATTTGACCCGTTTTACCGGACAACCAAAGATAGCAGCAAAGCCGGCCACGGGTTGGGGTTAGCCATTTGCCGGGGCATTGTGCGGGCCCATGGCGGCCAGATCTGGGCGATGAATCGTGACGGTGGCGGGGCGGCCTTTAGATTCACTTTTCCCCTTTAAGAGTTGACCGCTGCGGGCTGATCGTTTACAATAAACGAAGGCTTGAAATGGAATACTATTCTGTTGCGGTTCAGAGCATAAAGGAGATTTCCCATGAGGTGGTGTGACATCGGTATTGGAAAAAAGATTGCGACAGGTTTCGGGGCAGTTCTGATCTTGACGGTCATCGTTGGCACCCTGAGCTTCTTCGGCATATCCAACATCATTAGACATGCGAGTGTCGTTATTAAAGGTAACCAGTTAGATGGATTGCTGGCCCAGAGAGAAGTCGACCACCTCAAATGGGTTAATAAAGTAAGTGTGTTTCTGATTGATAAAGAACTCTCCCGGCTCGATGTGGAAACAAATGATCATAATTGCGCTTTTGGAAAATGGCTCTATGGTGACGGGAGACGAGAGGCGGAAGATTTCGTCCCGAACCTGGCGCCGCTTTTCAAGAAAATTGAGGAGCCTCATAAGAAGCTTCACGATTCAGCCGTAGACATAGAGAAAAATAAAGATAACGGTAAGGAAATTTACGTAAGGAAAACCATTCCCGCTCTCCAGGCCATTCAAGGACTTCTTAATGATATTCGAGGAGAAGCCAAAAAGAACATCATGACGGATGATTTAATGTTGAGCACCGCCCGGAACACTGAATATAATATCATGATATTGCTTACTATATGTATTTTATTAGGGGCTATCTTGGGATTACTTATCACCCGCTCCATCACCAGACCTATTGCCCGGTCTATCGCCTTTGTCAAAAAGGTTGCCGGTGGCGATTTTTCTGACAAATTTGACATTAATCGGAAAGATGAGGTTGGAATACTAGCCGGGGCAATGAATGATATGGTCGGAGATCTAACGGAAGTTGTCGTTAATGTTCAAAATGCCACTGACCAGGTCACCACCGGCAATCAACAGATTAGTCAAAGCGCCGTGGCCGTGGCCCAAGGCTCCATAGAACAGGCGGCAAGTGTGGAAGAACTTACCAGCTCTATGGTGGAAATGAGCGGGAAGGTGACCCAAAACGCAGACAATGCCGCCGAAACAGCGACGATAGCCATTGCACTGGCCAGGGACGCCCAGGAAGGCGGCCGGTCCGTATTTGAGACGGTTAAGGCCATGAAGAGCGTAACTGAAAAGGTTCGTATCATCGAAGAAATTGCTCGACAAACAAACATGCTGGCGCTTAATGCCTCCATTGAAGCAGCCAGGGCCGGTGAGCAAGGTAAAGGTTTTGCCGTGGTCGCGGCGGAAGTGCGTAAACTGGCCGAGAGGAGTCAAGACGCGGCCAAAGAGATAGGCAGCCTGTCGGCCACCAGTGTGGCCGTGGCTGAACATGCGGGCAGGTTGATCGAAAATATCATCCCCGATATCCAAAGAACCGCCGAACTGGTCCAGGAGATTAATGCCTCAAGTAAAGAGCAGACGGCCGGTCTTGAGCAGGTTTCCAAAGCCATTCATCGGCTTGATCAGATCATTCAACAAAATGCCGGCGCGGCTGAAGAAATGGCTTCCACCAGTCATGAGCTGTTGGCCCAGACAAAGCAACTTCAGCAAGCCACAACCTTCTTCAAGATAGACCCTAAAAAACAGACCAGGGCTTTATCAACGACCTGACTTCAATCTTGGCCTGGCCATCGGCTTGTTAGGCATTGACGACTAAGAAAGAACGATATGTCATCTCCGGAACTGACCGTCCTGGTGATCGAAGATGAGGCTCCTATCCGGGCTTTTCTGCGGGCTTTCCTGCAAAGTCAAAACTACAAATTGATCGAGGCGACTACCGGGGGGGAGGGCATCTCCTTAGCCGCATCACACAATCCCGACGTCATCCTCCTGGATCTGGGGTTACCCGATATTGACGGCCTGGAAGTCATCAAGCGGGTCCGGGAATGGACTAATACCCCGATTATCATCATCTCGGCCAGGGGAAAAGAGCAAGACAAGATCGACGGCCTGGATGCCGGGGCTGACGATTACCTGATTAAGCCCTTTAGTGTGGGGGAACTGGCGGCCAGGATGCGCGTGGCCTTACGCCATGCCCTTAATGTCGGCTCTAAAAAGGATGAGTCAGTCTTTCAGACCGGTGAAGTGCGGGTTGACCTGGCCGGAAGACAGGTCTGGGTGGCCGAAGAAGAGGTGCACCTGACTCCGATTGAATTCAAGCTGCTCCTGGTGATGATTAAACACGCCGGCAAAGTCGTGACGCATCGGCAATTACTAAAAGAGGTGTGGGGCCAGGCCGGGAGTGACCAATCGCACTATCTGCGGATCTACGTACACCAGTTAAGGCATAAGCTGGAACCTGATCCGGCCCGTCCCACCTATTTGCGGACCGAACCGGGAGTCGGCTATCGGCTGGTATGTATAGATTAGACTGTCTCGATTAGGCCGCAAAAAAAATCCTGGGGGAAGACAGGCTCAACCCCAGGATATATATAGATCTATATGGTGAAGGATGATCAGGTCGTTTTCACTTCAATCTTTTTGGTAATCGCTGCTTCCGATTTGGGTAGACTGACTTTAAGCAGCCCGTCTTTAAATGAGGCGTTGATTTCTTTTTCCTTCACCCCACCAGGGAGACGGACACTTCGGGAAAAGATCCCGCAACTACGCTCCACCCGATGAAAGGTCTCGCCTTTTTCTTCCTTTTCCTCCTTCTTTTCACCTTTGATGGTCAACACGTCGTTCAGCAGGCATATATCAATCTCTTTTGCTTCAATCCCGGCCAGCTCCATCTTAACGACGTATTCCTTCTCGTTTTCCGACAGGTCAAGGGTAGGCACAAAATTCCGTTTTTCAAAAGGCGCCACTTCAAAGCCGCCAAAAAAACGGTCGAACATGCCATTCACCTCCCGCCGGAAAGTGTCCAGTTCATCTCTGGCGGTTTGTTTCCATGGAACCAGGTTAAACATAGTCATCACCCTCCTTTCTTTGGTTTATTCTATGCCGCTTTTCATGATAAAAAAATAATCATCCTGGACCGGTTGTCAAGGTGGGGGGTGTCTTACCCTGGACAACCACATGATGTTTTTCTTAAAATGGCCGATTCCGAATAAGCCCTGAAAGGGCGTTCTAGGTTAGCCCTGGGCAACGCCCCAATGTTGTTGAATTAAGGTGCAGGGGAATCGGATGAGATTCCAATAAATAGTTAATTCCGTATAAGCCCCAACGGGGCGCTATAGGGAATTAACCATTTAAAGAAAATCACAAGCTATTACTCTGCGGTAACTTCATCTCATTCCTCCACCCCGTAATAAGATTCTCCGGCGCAAACCCGGCAAAGTCCGCCGGCGGGCGCCTGGCCGGGAGCCGAATCCACGACATGGGCTTCTTGGGTGGGTAACGACTCCCCACAAGACCGGCAAATCAGACGACCCGATTTGATCTTCTTCATGGGCGAAAGGAGGACGACCCGTTGGGTGGACAAGATGGCTCGATGGGCCTGCTTCATACTCCTCAGGAGGTCCGGCGAAGATATTTCCTGTTTTGTTTTTAGCTTTAGGAACCAATCGTTAAGCAGAGGGAAAGTGGCCAGCTTGGTTAAATCCACAAAGGCCCTGGCCCCCAACAATGTTTCCGGATCATAAACGGTTATGGCAAATCGACCGGTGGCGAATTCCTTTAACCAGCCATTTCCGAAGGTGCACGGGGTGAGGAGTTGCACAGCGTCGGGCAGACAATTTCGGGTCTCCACGATGACGTCGTACAGGCCGGGCGGGTTAAGTTCCTCCAGGGCCAGGTCGACCAGGAAACCGCCCAGGATTACTCCCGGTGCCGGATATCCGTGAAAATTCTCTACGTCAAGCAAGAATTGATCCCATGTCCGGCCACAGATCATGGGCCCGGTTTCGCAGATGGTTTGAGGCGTCTCTTCCAAAATGATATCCCTCCCTGGTTTCGTGTTGCGGGTTTCGGGTTGCGGGTTACGGGGTTTCCTCTCATCCGAGGGAGTGGGTTCGCTTTTCGGCGTCTGATTTGGCGTGATGAATGTCAAGGACCTTTCCCATGACGATCAGAGTGCATCCTTCTGTTATGCATTCATCGGAATGGACTTCGAAACTCGTCTCCCCGTCTTTCCTGACGGCCATGACGTGGATATGATAGGTGTTCCTAAAATTCAATTCGCGTAAGGTCTTCCCGGCGAATTTGTTTCCGGGCTTGATGGTTATTTCTTCTATCCGGGTGACGGCGGCGGGTGAACGCAACATTTCGTCAAGGAAATTTACCACCGATGGCCGAATCATTTCTGAAGCCATCCGCATCCCACCTATTTTAT
>JADFYA010000295.1 GCA_015233285.1 Deltaproteobacteria bacterium
CCTCCTGCTTCCACCTCGCTGCCGGAATTCAACAGCGCCCCTCTCACCAGGGCGCTACCGATGACGATTTTTGACCATTTCCGGAGACCGACCAGAAAACTCCTTCGGTCCATTAATTCTTCATCGTGATCAAAGCCCTCTTTGCCCTGCTGTGGCTTGAGGTCTTCATCCATAATTAACCTCCAGTTTTTACTGGGTTAGATCTGCAATAAAAAGGCCGCGTGGACTATTTTTTGAAAAGGACTACTTGTTAGGATCTGTCGGTCCTGATGGTCTATTTTTTCGGTTGAGGTTGGGCCGTTTGCTCCATGGCGCCCAGCCTGGAAAAGTGCAGAGTGACGAACCGCCATTGGCCGTTTTCCTTGACCGCTGTCCCGGAAAGATTTAATGATCGTTCCTTCTTTTCTTTGTCTACCATCTTCGAAAGGGTTTTCGTCACGGTGAACCAGGCTGCATCGCCTTTGGAACTGGTGGAAATCCAGTCATACGTTGTAGTTATTTCACCGGCTTTAAATGAGTTGAAGAATTGGCTAAAAGCAGATTCGATCCCTTGTTTCCCCAAATAGGTTTCACCTGGGCCGGTCCCCATCACGACGATTTCAGGTCCTGAAGAGAAAGTGGCCATGATGCCATTGGCGTCTTGGGCGTTAAAAGCTTTATCTTGCTGTTCCACCAAGGCTTTGATCTCGGATCCAATTTTGTCGCCTCCCTGCTGGGCCAAACACGGCGAGACCACTGCAAAACAAACTAGTAATGCAAGTATAAGACTCCGTTTAATAACCATGTTTTCTCCTTTCATGCAATTTCATTTGGTTAATGGATTATCAATATCCGTCGCTCTTGGCGTCCGTCGTCAAACCGCAGAGGTCACAAGATACGGACGGAGAAATTCAAGGCATCACAACTTGAAGTAGACCATCTTTCCGCTTTTTACTATATTTTTTGAGTCTTGTAATTTCATCGGCGGCAAAGCCGTGTTTGACGGTTTCCACACACCCTCCCAAGCAATAAGTTGAAAGTTCAAGACGGACCATGGCTTTTTAGAAGATATATGACGTATTAATTTTGCTTATATCACAGCTTGGAAGAAAAAATCGGGGCTGGAACAATCAAAGTTGGATTAGTATTGTTTGTTGGATTAGTATTGTTTGTAGATAAACGGGAAACAAAATAGACCCCAGGCGGCGAACTGGGGTCGAGAAAGCTCTAAAAAAGGCTATGTTTATAAGGTTAAATTAAAGCCTGACAACGTTCTTGGCTGTAGGTCCCCGGCTGCTGTCTTCCACATCAAAGCTTACCCGGTCACCTTCATTGAGGTTCTTGAAGCCGGGCATATTGATGGAAGAATAGTGAACAAAGATGTCTCTCCCGTCTTCCTGACTAATAAAGCCATATCCCTTCTTCTCACTAAACCATTTCACGATACCATTTGCCAAAGCACTAACCTCCTTTTCTTAAATAAAGGTAAAACAAGTCTGCAGTCATAAGGTCTGACCGCCGGTCGGGAAAATCAGGGTCAGGTTACCCTTCTAATTTATATATCATAATTTCGTAAGGTCAGGCAAGCAAATTAGTCAAGTACAAAGAAATATTGCAGGCGGTCGGCGGTCTGTCTTCGGATTCAGCAAAATAAATAATAACGGCTTGTTAACCGAATGATTCACAGCTAATAGGGCTGGGGGAAGGTATTATTCCGTTGCTTTCGTCTGAAAGTCGATGGCCTGCGGATATCCGAATCCATGATTTAACTCATTAATAATTAATGATAAATGGGAACAATAAACCCGGATTAGCTTGATTTGAGCCTGGCTCTAAGGTAAAGTTATGGTCTCGCCCCGGTTGATTGGAATTCCATCGGTCATTTTTTTCTCCAAAGGGTGACCGGTCCCGTTGCCGCAAGAGAGGAATGACCTGCACGGCCCGAATCCGACACCACGATCTGATGCAACTGAAAAGGAAGAGATCATGTCCCATGACTGCCCTCACGAGAATCACGCCCATGACCCATACCATCACACCTGTAAAGATTGCCGCCACCAGGACTGCGGCGGGCATCACCTGGCTTTGCACGTAGCCAAGGCCCTGGGCGAGGACGGGGATGACTTCATTGTCCGCCTGGCTCCGGCCAACATGGACTTCTTGCATCTGGATGAAGGGGATTTTATCCTGATTGAAGGTGCGACCAGGGCTGTGGCCCCGGTTGGCCCAATTTTGCCGGGACAACAAGCCGAGGCCGTCATCCATCTTGATGCCGTGACCATGAAGAACGCCGGCACGTCCATCTTCAAAAAAGTCATCTGCCAAAAACCGGAGGACCAGCCGGCCCAGGAAATCGTGTTGACGCCGGTCGGACCGCCACCTTTAAAAAAGGACTGGCGCCGTCAGTTAGAAGATCATCTTTGCGGTTCCATTATATTAAAAGATAATACTATTTCTTTGAAATTCGCCGGAGAACGAAGATCCGCGTTTCTTGTTTCCAATACGATCCCCGACGGGCCGGTGAAGGTTATGACGGAGACGGATATCGTCATTGCAGAAAAAGAAGGCGAGGAAGAATTACCTGGGACAGTGGACTATTCAGACATCGGCGGATTAGAAAAGGAATTGGCCCGGGTGCGGGAGATTGCGGAACTTCCCCTAAAGTTTCCCGAGATCTTTGCCCGGCTGGGCGTGGATGCGCCGCGGGGCATCTTGCTCTTTGGCCCACCAGGATGCGGCAAGACGTTGGTGGCCAGGGCCCTGGCCCAGGAGACGGAAGCCAATTTCTACCACATCAACGGCCCGGAAATCATGCAAAGCCACTATGGTCAGAGCGAGGAAAAACTCCGGTCTATTTTTGAAAAGGCCCAGAAGGAAGCTCCAGCCATAATTTTTTTGGATGAAATTGACGCCATATCGCCCCGGCGGGAAAAAACGGAAGGGGAAGTGGAAAAGAGGATCGTGGCCCAACTTCTGGCCTTGATGGACGGGTTGGAGTCACGGGGCCAGGTCGTGGTCATTGGAGCCACCAATATTCCAAACGCCTTGGATCCGGCTTTGCGGCGCCCAGGCCGGTTTGACCGGGAGATCAATCTGGGCGTCCCAGGGGAGACCGGCCGGCGGGCGATTTTGGGCATCCATAGCCGAAAAATGCCCCTGGCTGATGACGTGAGTCTCGATTCTTGGGCCGGCCGGACCCATGGTTTTGTGGGAGCAGACCTGAAGGCCCTGTGTCAGGAGGCGGCTTTTTGTGCTTTGCGGCGCCACCTTCCCGAAATCGATTATCATCAACCCAGCATTTCGGAAGACTTTTTGGAGAAGATTTTTGTCATCCCCAATGATTTTGAACAGGCTTTCAAAGAGGTGGAACCTTCGGCCATCCGAGAAGTCCGGGTGGAACTGCCCCAAGTGGGCTGGGCTGACATCGGCGGTTGCGGGCGGGCTAAGCAAGCCCTTAAAGAAGCGGTGGAATGGCCCCAGCGTTGGCCGCATCTTTTCGATAAGCTGAAGCTTGATCCACCGCGGGGCATACTTATTACCGGGCCCTCCGGAACAGGGAAGACCCTCATCGCCCAGGCTCTGGCTCGGGAAAGCGGCTTAAATTTTATTTCTGTCAAGGGGCCGGAACTATTGAGTAAATACGTGGGAGAGAGCGAGGAACGGATTCGGGAGATCTTTCGCAAGGCCCGCATGGCCGCATCATGTATCTTATTCTTCGATGAGATCGATTCCATTGCCGGTCATCGGGGGGCGGATCAGAGCAGCGCCCAGGTGATCAGCCGGATGGTCAGCCAGTTATTGACAGAAATGGACGGCATCGAAACATTGCGGGGGGTGATTATTTTGGGCGCGACCAGCCGCCCGGACATGCTGGATGCCTCCTTGTTGCGGCCGGGCCGGTTTGAGGTGCTCATTCCGCTGGACCTGCCTCTTCCCCAGGAACGGCGCGAGATTATCGATATCCATCTAAGAAATCGGACTCTGGCTCCTGATGTGGACCTGAACTGGCTGGTTCAGGAGTCCACCGGTTGGACCGGGGCCCGGATAGAGGCGCTGTGCCGGGGTGCGGCCATGGCGTGCTTAAAGGAAATTATTGATCAGGAGGCGGAAGAGGCCGGGGAGCTGGTTATCGAAAAGAGGCATTTTGAGCAGACGATGAAGCAGGGATGAGCCGGGTCGGAGGATTATTTTTGCTCTGGCCGGGGGGGCTTGACATTGAATTATATGACAGACAATTGAAAGGGGCCGGTTGAAAGTCGGCCCCAGATAATTTATCTCAAATAAATGATAATCTGTCTAAAATAAACCTGTTGGTTTGCGGGTTCCGGGGGAGGGAGACGCGGCTGTACCGGCCCAGACACCCAAGTTCAATTTTTGGGCCTGCTGTTCCAGGGATAAGAGATGGGTGTTCCCTGTGCTGGTTTTGTCGCAACGGGCCAGGCCGGCCTTGAGCAGCTCTTCTTGAAGCAGGCTGCAGTCGGGTAAAACGAAGCGGCCGGTTACTGCATCATTTTTCTCGGCAGATCTAGGGTAAACGACCACGTATTTATAAAGACATAGTTTTTTGATATAACTGAGGGCTTCTTCGCCACCTAACCGGCCCTCTTCAGGCACTTCGACTTCGGCTATGCGCATGTTCGTCAGGATTTTTTTAGTCTCCACCTGGAAGACATCCAGCCGGCCGCCGTCCATGACGGATACGACTACCCCTTCCCACGCCCCGGGCGGGATCGCAGAACAAGACTCCTGAGCCGGGGAAAAGGCCGGCCGGGATAGGGCTAGCAAAAGAAAGCAGTAAAAGAATAATCTTATTTTCATGTTCCCCTTTTATCACTCCTGCAAAAAAAGTTCAACTGTTTTTTCA